>JBIKQS010000112.1:0-7328 GCA_044349575.1 Crocinitomicaceae bacterium | reverse complement strand
TCCCCTTTTTCCAGTTTCACATGACAAAATAGTGGTTGACCATTTAATTTATCAACAAGATAAGCTAAGCCATTTGAATTTTCATCCAAATAAGGCGTATCAATTTGCTGAACATCTCCGGTAAAAATTATTTTCGTATTCTCCCCTGCCCTCGTGATAATTGTTTTAACCTCGTGCGGAGTAAGATTTTGTGCTTCATCAATAATAAAAATAATATTTGACAAACTTCTCCCGCGGATAAAGGCAAGCGGCGTAATCAACATAGATCCAGACTCTTCCATTTCAGTGATATGTTTGAGTTTTTTTTCATTCGGGCCAAATTGTGACTTTATGAATTTTAAATTATCCCAAAGAGGTTCCATATAAGGTCCAATTTTATCGTTGGCATCGCCAGGCAAAAACCCAATGTCTTTGTTGGATAAAGGAACTATAGGTCTTGCTAAAATAATCTGATTATAATTTTTGGATTGTTCTAATGCGGACGCTAAGGCCAACAATGTTTTTCCTGTACCAGCTACACCTTGAAGTGCTACTAATTTCACATGAGGGTTTAATAAAGCATGAAAAGCAAAAGCTTGTTCAGCATTTTTAGGCTTTATTCCATAAACATATTCCTTTTCAATACGTTCAACCTCATCATTTAAATGGTTATAATAACACAACGAAGAATTTTTTCCATTTTTTAAAATGTAGTATGAATTATTTTTTTTCTTCTTTCCTAAAATGCCATTCTCAGCAATTGTGCTTTTTATAAATATCTCTCTTATAATATTTGAATCTACCCCATCTATGGTCTGTGCACTATCCGAAGTAATTTCTTTCAATGTTACCTTTCCCGTTTGGTAATCTTCTGCTAAAACGCCAATTGCCTTTGCTTTTATTCGAAGATTAACGTCTTTGGTCACAAGAACGACCTTTCTTTTTGGTTCCTCTTGCTGCAAAACCAACGCTGAATTTATAATTTTATGATCGTTTTTTTGAGAGGCAAAAATATGTTCGGCATCAATACTTTCCGGATTATAATCCATTATAATTTTAAACTTACCTTTTTTTGGCCCTAAACTAATCCATTCTTGAAGTAGGTTGGTATTCGATAATTTATCAATAAAACGAATTACCTCTCGTGCAGAAAAATTCTTTGTATCATTTCCCAATTTAAACTTATCAAGTTCCTCCAAAACCGTTATTGGTATCGCCACATAATTATCATCAAAATTTGTAATTGATTCGTGATCGTGCAATAGTACAGAAGTGTCCAAAACAAAGATTTTATTTTTTACAGCCATAATTTAGTTTTAAACACTAAATTTAACGAATGTATTTATCTAAAAATCAGATGTTAGTATTTTTTGAAATTAATATTAAAATAATACATAGGTAAAACTCACGACATTTTATAAAATCCTAATTGCTTCCATTTGTTCATTAATTTTTTCTAAGAAGATTTCCTCATTATCAGGAGAAATAAGAAGTTCGTCGTATTTATTATAATGTACAACTAATCCTTTCCATGCTGTGGAAAATTTTATACCCGCATAAATCCCTTGCTGTTTTTCAACTTTTCTTATTGAAGAATAAGGAATTTTCTTTGTGAAAATCAAACTTTTACAGAATAGATAATTTTCATCTAACCGAAAAAAAGTAGTTTTATAAATTGCAATGAAAAGGCCAGCTAATAAAGTCAAAATAACAAGAAACGCCCCTATTACAGAGTAATCATTTTCATAAATGATAATGAAAATACTTATGCATGTGTATAGCAGAAAAACAAAAAGAAATACCAATAAAAATGTGTAATCCTTCTTGGTTTTAAAAAGCATTTTACCAAGTAAACAATGGTCTGGATGACATTAGTGCATTTACTTCGTGTTGAATTTCTGATAACTTACTGTCATTATCTTTATTCATTAGCGCTTGATCAATCAATGAAACGATTGTTGAGATCTCATTTTCCTTTACTCCTCTCGAGGTAATTGCCGGTGTTCCTATTCGTATACCTGAGGTAACAAATGGAGATTCAGTATCAAATGGAACCATATTTTTATTTACGGTAATATCAGCTTTAACCAATGTGTTTTCTGCATCCTTACCGGTGATTCCCTTTGAGCGCAAATCAATTAACATACTATGATTATCAGTACCTCCTGAAATGATTGTATAGCCTAATTTCACAAATTCTTGAGCCATTAGGCTTGCATTTTTTTGAACTTGTTGCATGTATGTTTTATATTCAGGGCTTAAGGCCTCACCAAATGCTACAGCTTTAGATGCAATTACGTGTTCTAATGGACCTCCCTGAATACCTGGAAAAACAGCCGCATCCAGCAAAGCACCCATCGATTTTAAATTCCCATTGTTCCATCTTAAATCAAACGGATTTTCAATATTGTATCTCATCATAATTACGCCACCACGTGGGCCGCGCAAAGTTTTATGGGTTGTGGTTGTAACAATATGACAATGTTCCAATGGATCATTCAATAATTTAGCTGCAATTAATCCAGCTGGGTGAGAAATATCTGCCAATACGAGAGCCCCAATTTCGTCTGCTACTTTTCTAATTCTGGCATAATCCCAGTCTCTCGAATAAGCAGAAGCACCACATATGATCATCTTTGGAAGTTCACGCTTAGCTGTTTCCTCCATCAAATCATAATCCACTAATCCAGTTTCTTTCGAAACACCATAAAAATAAGGACTATATAATTTTCCTGAAAAATTTACTGGAGATCCATGTGTTAAATGTCCTCCGTGTGACAAATCAAAACCCAAAATTTTATCACCCGGCTGCAAACAAGCCAAAAAAACAGCTGCATTTGCCTGAGCACCGGAATGAGGTTGAACATTCGCCCAAGTAGCACCAAAAAGCTGGCATAGACGATCTATCGCCAATTGTTCAACTTTATCAACTACTTCACATCCACCATAATATCTTTTACCAGGAAGACCCTCTGCATATTTGTTAGTAAGAACACTTCCCATTGCTTCCATTACCTGTTCGCTAACAAAATTTTCAGAGGCAATTAGTTCTATACCATGTAATTGTCTGTTTTTTTCCTCTTGAATTAAATCAAAAATTGCTTGATCCCTCATATAGTCGAATGAATATGATTTGAATAATTTATTGAAAATATTTTTTCTAGTCCTTCAAGTAATTGAGTATCCGGTTTATAATTCGTTAGACTTTTCAGTTTTAAGGAACTTCCTACTCTGCGTTCTACTTCGTAATCGTATCGTTTTTTTGGTGCCTCAATAAAAATCACCTCGGAGCTAGAATTTGTGACTTTTTTAATCGAATGAGCTAAATCCTCAATGCACCATTCTTCTTCATTCGCAATATTTACAATGTGAGAGCCAGGCGTATTCATAAGACGAATACACGATTCAACTGTATCATCAATATAGGTGAAATCACGGGTCTGTTTTCCATTACCAAAAACAGTAATCGGTTCATTTGCAAGCGCCTGTTCAAAAAACAACGGAACAACCATTCTATTATCCTGGTTCCATCCATACACGTTGAAGAAACGTAATGAAATTACATTCAAACCTCGTTCCTCATGATGTGAAGCCAAGTAAATTTCATTGTAGCGTTTGGCCATGGCATATGATGTTCTAGGGTCAACTAAAACTTCTTCCGTTAATGCATTTTTTACAATTGCTGAATGACTGTAAATCCCACTTGTTGATGCATACATAAGATATTTTACGTTATTCAATTCGCATGCTTCAACAACGTTACGCGTACCAATGACTTCAACATCCATTGTTTCTACTGGATTGTCAGCAACTATATCAACACCAAGAACTGCAGCAAAGTGAAAAACTAAATCACATCCTTTAGCAGCTTCAATAACTAAGGTTTTATCTCGCACGTCGCCTTTAACAAACAAAACCTTTTGAAATGTTTCTTTATCTAATTTATTACCACGCAAAAGCGAATCTAAAACAACGACTTCATTGCCTTCGTCAACTAGTCTTTTGGCTAAGTTACTTCCGATGAAGCCAGCACCTCCTGTAATCAATATTCTCATTTCAAATGTTTTGTAGTTAGTATGTAGTTACAAATATCGAAAAAAACATTGACTCTATTTGTATTTAAAACAAAATTTCAGAAATAATTATGTAAAACTTAGATTGCCAATCAGACAGATTCTAAGGAAAAGGCCCTAGCTTTTTTTACTTAGTAAGATTAACAAATGTAAAGGTGAATCAATAAATAATCATTTAAACAGCAACATCAAATTCACGCAATGCATCATTCAATGAAGTTTTGTTGTCGGTTGATTCCTTTCGCTTTCCAATAATTAACGCGCATGGGACTTGATATTCGCCTGCTGGAAATGACTTTGGAATTGAGCCAGGAATTACAACACTTCTTTCTGGAACGTAACCTCGGTATTCAATCGGTTCAACCCCTGAAACATCTATAATTTTTGTGGACTTAGTCAAAACGACATTAGCTCCTAAAACAGCTTGTTTACCTACACGAACACCTTCAACAACAATTGCTCTAGAACCAATAAAAGCATCATCTTCGATAACAACCGGTGCTGCTTGAAGAGGCTCCAAAACACCACCAATACCTACTCCTCCACTCAAATGAACATTTTTTCCTATTTGAGCACATGAACCAACTGTTGCCCATGTATCAACCATGGTTCCAGAATCAACATAAGCACCGATATTTACATAAGAAGGCATCATGATTACCCCTGGTGCAATAAATGATCCGTAGCGAGCTATTCCATGTGGAACAACACGAACACCAAGATTGGCATATCCTTTTTTGAGGGCCATTTTATCGTGAAACTCAAATGGACCAACCTCAATCGTTTCCATTTTTCGAATTGGAAAATACATCACAACTGCTTTTTTAACCCACTCATTTACAATCCAATCTCCTGAATCCGAGGGTTCTGCTACCCGCAATATTCCTTTATCCAATTCCTCAATTACATGATTAATTGCCTCAATGGTTTGATTTTCTTTCAATAATTCACGGTTCTCCCAAGCTGCTTCAATTATGGATCTCATATATTTTTTTTCGTAAAGTTAAACAGCATTTAGAAATGGTGAGTTCGATTTTAAAAAAATGAAAATATTTAGTGTTTTTAAACTTAGTAAAACAAGGAATGTTTTATCTAAAGTTGCAATTGTGTAGGTAATTCAACTATATTTGTCGACCAAAAAAAAGAAAGTATGGCAACTACAGCAGACATTAAAAACGGCTTATGTATTAAGCACAATGAAAAGCTTTTTCAAATAATTGAATTTCAACACGTTAAACCAGGAAAAGGCCCAGCTTTTGTTCGGACAAAAATGCGCCAAATTGAATCTGGAAAAGTACTAGATCATACGTTTTCAGCAGGACATAAAATCGAAACCGTTCGCATTGAAAATCGTGAATATCAATATTTGTATCAAGAAGGTGACACTTATGTTTTTATGAATAATGAATCTTTTGAACAAGTAAATATCCCTGTTAAAATGGTTGAGAAGCCAGCATTCCTCCAAGAAGGGATGAACGTTAACATTCTTTTTCATGCCGAAGAAGAGGCGCCTTTGGTGATAGAATTACCCATGTACATTATTTCTGAAGTTACGTATACTGAACCTGGAGTTAAAGGGGATACAGCCACAAACTCATACAAACCTGCAACAATAGCGACAGGAGCTGAAGTTCGCGTTCCTCTTTTCATTGATAATGGTGAGGTTATTAAAATAGATACACGAACAGGTATTTACGTTGAACGAGTGAAAAACTAATATTTTAAAAAAATCTCAACATGAAAAACACAGCACTAACTGATATACATATTGAACTAGGAGCAAAAATGGTTCCTTTCGCCGGTTTTAACATGCCCGTACAATATGAGGGCGTAAACATAGAGCACGAGACAATTCGATCAGGTGTTGGTGTTTTTGATGTGTCTCACATGGGTGAATTTGAATTAAAAGGACCAAATGCTTTGGCTCTTATTCAAAAGGTATCCTCGAATGATGCTTCTGTTTTGGTAGATGGAAAAGCTCAATATAGTTGTATGCCCAATGGTAAAGGAGGAATCATTGATGATTTGATTATTTATCGTATTTCGCAAGATCATTATTTTTTAGTAGTAAATGCTTCAAATATTGACAAAGATTGGAACTGGATTTCTTCACACAATGATTTAGGAGTTGAGATGAATAATCTTTCAGATGATTATTCGTTACTCGCAATTCAAGGTCCAAAAGCTGCAGAAGCCATGCAATCATTAACTAATGTTGATTTATCAAACATGGTATATTATACATTTCAGCATGGCACTTTTGCAGGTGTTGAAAATGTAATGATTTCAGCAACTGGTTATACGGGTTCAGGTGGATTTGAAATTTACGTAAAAAATGAGGCTGTCAATCAAGTTTGGGATCGTGTATTTGAGGCAGGTAAATCATTTGGCATTAAACCTATAGGATTAGCGGCAAGAGATACATTGCGTTTGGAAATGGGATTTTGTTTGTATGGAAATGATATCAATGACACTACCTCACCACTTGAGGCCGGTTTAGGATGGATAACTAAATTCACCAAAGACTTTATTGATTCTGAATTTTTAAAATCACAGAAAGAAAATGGTGTTTCTCGAAAATTAGTTGCTTTTGAAATGGTAGATAGAGGAATTCCAAGGCACGACTATCCAATTTTAAATGCTGAAAATGAAACTATTGGAATTGTTACATCAGGAACAATGTCGCCGTCGATGAAACTTGGAATTGGTTTAGGATATGTTGATGTAGCCCATGCAGGTATGGACTCTGAAATATTTATTGAAATTAGAGAAAAAGGCGTTAAGGCCAAAATTGTAAAACTTCCGTTTTATAAAAAATAATCTAGGCATATTTATTGACAATGCTCGCCTGATAAGTAAACTTCTCAGGCTTTTTTGTTTAAAAAACCAAAACTATTTTTGTATGTAAACTAATTAATTATGACTAAATACTATATTTTACTGGCTGTAGCACTTTATTTACCCTTGACAGGTTGTTCACAATCAAGTTTAGACACGAAAGATTTGGCAAAAAAAGAAAAGGTAAAACAAACAGAATTTGAACTATCCGATTTTTTAGAAGAGAATAAGGATCTTGAAGATAAAGTACAGCTTCAGTTCGAAAAAATGTCAGATTCTGCTGTCGTTGCACAATTGTTAATGCCTGCAACGGGGCGTTTAGGTTTACCGAAAGAAGATGTTGAAAAATTCACCAAAAAAGGAATTATAGGTGGTGTATTAATGCTAAATGGAACAGTAGATGAATTCACAACATGGATAAAAGAATTTGAAGCAATA
>JBIKQS010000111.1:0-7329 GCA_044349575.1 Crocinitomicaceae bacterium | reverse complement strand
AGGAATCTATTTTATTAAACAATCAGGGTAATTCAAATGAACGTTCAAACATTTTCACAGCATTAATTCGCAAACACCTTATCAAGGGAAATTTAACACTGGAACAAACAATGCCAATAATGGAGTTCATGCGATTTTTTAGAACACTTGGTATTTTTACGTTTTTCTTAATTGTTGTCTCGGGAGGATTGTTTGTCTCTGTGCAACTATCTTTTGTACTTGCCTTTATCATGTTCATTTCGTTTTTATTTTTCAAATTAAATTTGATCATTCAGTTTGTTAAAAATATAACCACCCAGTTTCAGGAATTTTATTTTGGTATTGAAACCAAAGTATTTTATTTCATTTGGATTTCAATAGTTGCATGTTTCATTCTAAGATCTTTTAGTTTCAGTAGCATAACATCCCAAGCTTTTATTGTTGTTTCATTCCTTATCATATTTCTTCACTACCTACTGAGTCTATTTATCCCTGAAAAGTTGGATGATACGGAAATTAGTGAAAGTGTTTTCATCAGTGGAAATAGAAATAAAATTGTCCTAAAAAAATTATACAAGGTTGCCTTGGCCGTTTTCTTTTTAGGCCTCATGTTCAAAATGATGTATTTTCCTGGAGCAGGAATGTTACTTGTGGTAGGTTCATTTCTACTTGCTATAAATTTCATTTTCACCCAAAAAACAAAGAATAATAATAGAATTTTGGGGGTTATCTATCGCTTTTCATTCGGTTCAGTTATTATAGGGGGTATTTTCTTTATTATGCATTGGCCCGGAGCAGGTTCATTGCGAATTATTACGATTCTTGCTCTATTAACAAGTCTAATATTAGCATTTGTTTATAAAAAGCAATTACTGCAATCGACTCGGAATATCACAATTACATTTGCAATTCTTGGATTTTTAATGCAGTTTTCTTTTTTCCGGTTTGCATTTACAACCCTTTCATTTAATCTTCCGGTCTACAAAGAAAAAATGGAAGTAAACACTCTTATTGATAAGATTATCAATCCTGACGGAGGTTACGCATATGCCAAGTCAAAATCAGAAGTGGATTCCCTTAAATTTTATATGATTAAGACAGATAACGTTTTAGAAAAGATTAATCCGCATGAATTAAATGAATATTGTTGGATTATACTTGAAAATCAATCTGATACTACTGTATTAAATCATAATTTAAAATGGGTAAATTGGATTATTTCTAAGGAAAACCATTTTCTTCATCATTTTACTAAAATCGAACTATTAATTAAGCTTGAAAAATACTCTGAAGCTTTGTTGCAAATTAAACTGGTTGAAAAAATGCATCTAGAGGGGGATGAAAAGGCGAATAGAAAACAACTCATCGAGTATCGCAATCAATGCCTTAAAGAACTATCAAAATCAAAGTAGGTTTAATACCCATTGCAATTGTTCTTCCCGATTCATGAGGGTATTATCCAATAAAATGGCATCCGGTGCTTGTGTTAATGGGCTTTCCGTGCGATTTGAATCCATAAAATCTCTTTCTACGAGATTGTCCTTCACTTCTTCAAAGGTTGTTTCTACTCCTTTAGAAGTAAGTTCATTAAACCTTCGTTGAGTTCTGATTTCAATGGAAGCTGTTACGAACAATTTCACATCTGCGTGGGGAAATACAACTGTTCCAATATCTCTTCCATCCATTACAATACCTCCCTTCTGCCCCATTCTTTGTTGTTCAAATACTAATTTTTGACGTACTTCCTTTATTTCAGCTATTCGAGAAACCATAGAAGCAACATGACTTTTGCGAATTTCAAGCTCGCAATTTTCTCCATTTAATAGAATTACCTTTGATCCATTTTCATCCAATCCAAAATCAAGTTCAATTTGATTCAAAGAGGCTATGATTTTATCTTTCTCTAATTTATCTCCTTTCACCCATCCTTGTCTCAAACAATATAATGTAACTGCTCGATACATTGCACCAGAGTCGATAAAAACATACTGTAGTTTATTCGCTAAATCTTTTGCTAAGGTGCTTTTTCCACATGAAGAGTATCCGTCAATCGCAATTACAAGTTTTTTGGATTCCATTGTACAAAGCTACTTTTTTTTCCAATTTGAAATGGCACTTGTAAGTGAAATAACGTTATTATATCCTGCTTTTGAATACATAACAAAACCATAATCAACTCTTACCAATTTGGAGTTAAATCCAACTCCAAAACAAAAACCGGATAATCCTGGTCGTTCAACTAATTTCATTTCTTGTCGACGATGGTAATTAAAACCCATTCGCAAGGTAAGATTTTTGGAAACTAACAATTCAGTAGCTAATACTATATGGCGAGCCGTTTTTTCGATGAAATTCGCCTTTGGAACAGGAATCGTATCTCCCGTTAACGCATCATAAGTTGGCTGAGCAAAAGGATCATTATACGTCAAATCCCATCTGTTTAGGTTATTAATGTTTACATTAAATCGAAAAGGAGCATGCGCCAATTTATATGATGCAGCCAATTGAAAATCAATAGGTAAAACGCCTTTATCATTGGTTGTGTAATTTTTAACTTTCAGTCCTGCATTCTTTACCAAAAAAGAAGTTGAAAACAAATTGTTGGGATGCTTGTACATTCCACCCATGTCAATTGAAAAACCATAAGCACTGTAAGATTCTAAATTCGAACCAATAAAATTTAAATTACCTCCAAAAGAAAGCACCTCATTGATTTGCTTACCATAACCTACACCCACAATATACTCAAACGGACGAAAAGTTCCTGAAGGTTGTCCATTTGCCTCTGTTCGTTGAAAAACACCGTAATCTACATAACGAACATTTGTTGAAACAATGCCTTTTAATGCCTTTTGTGCATAAGCAGCCATTCCAAAATTAATACCACCAGACAAAAAAGCTTGATTCACAGAAACCACCTTATTCATCTTATCGTTTAACAAAGCCGGATTTATAATTCCTTGATTTACATCTTCATCTGCATACGAAAGATAATGACCTCCGCATGATGCAGTTCGAGCGTTGTAGTCTAAATCTAAGAAAGGAAAAGAAAAACCTCCGCCTGTTTGACCAAGGCAATTAAATCCAAAAATGATAAATAAAAAAGTTAATGTGCCAAATTTCATGTAAGAAAAACGAATCAAATTGCTAATAATTGTTTAAGGTCCTTAGTATTTTTATACAGTCTAGTGATGACAAAAATAGTATTAATAAACTGATGTTAAAAAAACACATTTAAAATCTGTTATTTTCTCACTTATTTAACGTTCTAATTTCAAACTCCATTAAAAACTTTGCGCTATGAAAAAACTAATTTCCCCAAAAGACATCCTTTTTTTCTCGATGTTACTTTTAATTGTGGCTGTAGGATACTTCGGATTTTCTCAAAGCTCTCGATTAAAGTCTAAATCAGATCAACAAACTTCTGAAGTATCGAAAAAAATAACGTTTAACGTTCCAGTGAAATAAACATTTTTCTTTTAGTATGAATTAAGCCTGTCCTTGACGGGCTTTTTTTTATCTTTGCAAAAATTTTTTTAATGGAAATCCCAAAAACATACAATCCGAGAAACGCAGAGGAAAAATGGTATCAACATTGGCTAGACAAAGGTTATTTCAATTCAACGCCTGATAGTCGCGAACCATATACCGTAGTTATCCCTCCTCCAAACGTAACGGGAGTATTGCACATGGGTCATATGCTAAACAATACTATTCAAGATGTACTCGTTAGACGAGCTCGTATGTTAGGGAAAAACGCTTGTTGGGTACCCGGAACTGATCATGCATCCATTGCAACAGAAGCCAAGGTTGTTCAAAAATTACGTGAACAAGGCATCAAAAAATCTGATTTGTCACGAGATGAATTTTTAAAGCATGCATTTGAATGGAAAGATAAACACGGTGGAATCATATTAGAGCAACTTAAAAAACTAGGAGCTTCTTGCGATTGGAGTCGCACACACTTTACGATGGACCCCGAATATTCAAATTCCGTAGTACAAGTTTTTATAGATTTATTCGAAAAAGGAAAAATATACCGAGGGTTGCGCATGGTGAATTGGGATCCTGAAGCGCTTACAGCATTATCTGATGAAGAAGTTTTGTACAAGGAGGTAAATTCCAAGTTGTTCTTTGTTCGCTATAAAATTGAAAATTCCGTAGATGATTGGTTAACAATTGCTACCACAAGACCGGAAACTATTTTAGGTGATACCGCAATTTGTGTGAATCCAAACGACGATAGATACAAGAATTTTATTGGTAAAAATGTAATCGTTCCTATTTCCAATCGCTCTGTTCCTGTAATTGCAGATGAATACGTTGAAATGGACTTTGGAACAGGTTGTTTGAAAGTTACACCTGCTCACGACATTAACGATTATGAACTGGGTAAAAAATACAATCTTGCCTCTATCGATATTTTTCATCCCAATGGAACTTTAAACGAAAACGGACTTCATTATGAAAATAAGGATCGATTTGACGTTAGAAAGTTGATTGAAAAGGAACTAGATGAAAAAGGTTATTTGGTAAAAACAGAAGATCACATCAACAAGGTTGGATATTCTGAACGAACAAATTCTGTAATTGAACCTAGGTTGTCGCTGCAATGGTTTGTAAGCATGAAGGAACTTTCTGCTCCCGCCTTGGAAAATGTTCAGAATGGAAATATCCAATTTTATCCAGAGAAATTTAAAAACACCTACCGTCATTGGATGGAAAACATCAAGGATTGGTGTATTTCTCGACAACTTTGGTGGGGACATCGCATACCTGCATGGTATTATGGAACGGATACAAATGATTTTGTTGTTGCTAAAACGAAAGAAGAAGCACTAATTCTTGCTAGGGAAAAATCAGGACGTGAAATCGAGGAACAAGAAATCAAACAAGACGAAGATGTTTTAGATACGTGGTTCTCAAGTTGGTTATGGCCAATCTCCGTTTTCAATGGATTAACAAGACCTGGAAATGAAGAAATCAAGTATTATTATCCAACAAACGACTTAGTTACAGCTCCAGAAATCATGTTCTTTTGGGTTGCCAGAATGATCATTGCAGGATATGAATACATGGGGGATTTACCATTCAAGAATGTATATTATACCGGAATTGTTCGAGATAAATTGGGCCGAAAAATGTCGAAATCATTAGGGAATTCTCCTGATCCATTAGACTTAATAGAAAACTACGGTGCAGATGGGGTTCGAGTTGGGATTTTGATTTCCTCTCCTGCAGGAAATGATTTGCCGTTCGACAGCTCCCAATGTGAACAAGGAAGAAATTTCACGAACAAAATTTGGAATGCCTATCGCTTAGTTTCTGCTTGGGAAATTAAAGAATTTGACCAACCTGAATCATCCAAAAAAGCAGTCCAATGGTTTAGGACTAAGTTCAATAAAACGCTTGAAGAAATCAACGCTGCATTTGATAAGTTTAGAATTTCAGATGCTTTAATGCTTACCTACAAATTGGTTTGGGATGATTTCTGTTCGTGGTATTTAGAAATGATCAAACCTGGCTATGAACAACCGATTGATTCTAAAACGTTGGCTGAAACAAAAGAATTTTTTGGTGAATTATTGAAAATCCTTCAACCATTTACACCGTTTGTAAGTGAGGAATTGTGGCATTTGCTCGATGAAACACATGAGGATCTTGTTGTAGCTAAATGGCCTGAAGGAGGGAATGTAGATGCAGAAATTCTTGCTCAATTTGAGTACATGGAGAAAGTAATTACACAAATTAGAACTATTCGCAAACAACAAAATATTGCTAATAAGGTCAAAATTGAATTATTCATAAAGAAAAACCAAGCAGTTGATACTAGCTTTGATTCTGTTATTTTAAAAATGGGAAATCTTTCTCAACTGCAATATACAGATCAAAAAGTAAATCAAAGTAATTCATTTATTATTAATGCCAACGAGTATTTCATTCCTTTTGGTGAGTCTATAGATTTAGAGAGTGAAAAAGAAAAATTAATAGCGGATCTTGCCTATACAGAGAAATTTTTAGCCAGTGTTCGAATTAAATTAACAAATGAAAAATTTATGTCGAGTGCTCCCGAGAAGGTAATTGAAATTGAACGTAAAAAAGAGTCTGATGCATTGAATAAAATCAGTGTACTTTCTCAAAAAATTAGTGAGCTCAATTAACCTATAATTTCGGATTCACACACTGTATTCATTCGATAAATCAGGCCAATTAATAGTGAAACCCTGTGTAAACAATTATTAATAAATAATATTTATTTTTACTAAAACAATTATATTTTTTAATAACAAGCTCTCAAAAATCGTGTAGTAATTTTAGTCTGTGAAAGAAACAGTAGCAGAAAAAATTCGAATTGAACGATTGAGATTAAATTTAAGTCAGCAAAATTTAGCTGATGAATTAGGTTTAACAGTTGCTGCATATTCAAATTTAGAAAGAGGAGTTTCTGAAATTTCTGTTAACCGTTTAATCATTATCTCGGGTATTCTTAAAAAAACACCTCAGTGGTTTTTAGAGGACGCTGTTGATCATCAACTATCCGACAACCGAGAATCCTATGAATCGAATGGAGGTATTCCAATGCAAGTTTTCAGACTTATTCAAGAAGTAGAATCTTTGAAAAATCGCATCGAAAATTTAGAGTCTAGGCTCGGAGATTAAGTATTCTTATTTATCGTTACAATTAATGTATAAACAACGGATTGCTAATTATTGATGGGCCGGCTTTTCAGCACAAAAGATATTTCGGATAACTAAACTTTCGGCTACCATAAAACTGTCAAGCGGAGACGGAACCCAGCCTATTATTAAGTCCCTGTTACCAGCTGTTTTTCTTTTGCGATAACTATTATGTATGTTACATAGGTTAGGATGAAAATGGTCAAGGGAATTTGAAATGCCAAATAATTGAACTTTTCAATTGGAACTCGAACTAATGTACTAACTATTGGTGATAGCATAAATAAGAAACTTAGTATGGTCACAAATAACTTTGTTTTCCATTTAGTAAAGTTTAATATAATTCCTACAATTCCTAATAATGCGAATAATTGGTCAATATTTCCAAATTGAAAAGCAGTAAATAGTAGCCATAAAATAAAGGGTAATCCAATCATTTGCCCAGCTAATATGATTAAAAAATATGAAATTAGTGAAGTAATTCTAATGCCATTTTTCATACTTAATAATTTTTTGTTTTTCTTACTTTTTGCATCCTTGGTAAGTGGTTGCTTTTTTCGAGATCGTTTCACCGAAGATAGAACTTAATATTTAAAACTATATGTTATTTCTAAGTAAGATCTGGGCTGGTGCTTGCTGTTGTAGGTGGTGCTTTTATCATTAAGAGTTAAA
>JBIKQS010000110.1:0-7357 GCA_044349575.1 Crocinitomicaceae bacterium | reverse complement strand
GTCATTGCATCTTTATCTGATTTCGATGTTTTAGCCCCTTCAGCATAATTTCGGAGCATCGTTGCATATTCCTTACTTACTTTTAGATCTGGTGCATTCCGAGCATTTAAACTCAAATCCAATTTACCATCTGTTTCAAACAAGAGAAAATCAGGGATAATTTGCTGAAAATTTTGAGCGGCATCTCGAGAGCTTCCACCCGGTTTTGGATTCAATTTCAAAATCTCATCAATGGCTAACTTTAATTCATCTTCGGTGATGTCTAGTTTTTTGGCTATTTTATCGTAGTGCTTTTTTGTAAACTCTTCAAAAAATTTCTCCAAAATAATTTTAGCATTTTTACGGAAGGTTTTGCCATCTAGCTTTCGATTTATCTGAAGAATCAAACACTCTTGCAAATCTCTTGCTCCCACACCTGCCGGATCTAATTCCTGAATTAATTCAAGTGTTTCCAATACCTCATCCTCCGTGACAGTTATACCAACAGAAAAAGCCAAATCATCAACAAGAGCCTCAATTTCCCTGTTCAAATAACCAGATTCATCTAGATTTCCAATTAGGGTGTCTGCAATTACATATTGATTATTTATTAGCGGTAAAAGTTGAATTTGCTCAAGTAATTTTTCCCGAAACGATTGTTCTCCAGACAATGGAATAACACGTTCCTCCTCGTCTTTTGAATGATTATTGGCTTGTGTTTTATAATCGGCAGCGTCATCATCTAAATAATCTGATAAATCAAATTCCTCTTCATCATCAACATCAGTGTCATCATCATTATTTTCAAATTCCTCTTCCTCGTATTCTTCTCCCTCTTCCAATGCCGGATTTTCTTCTATTTCTTGTTTAATTCGCTGATCCAATTCGATAGTTGGAACCTGAAGCAATTTCATCAATTGAATTTGTTGAGGAGATAGTTTTTGTTCTAACTTTTGTATTAAATGTTGCTTAAGTGCCATAATTTTTAGTTGTCATAAAGTTAGGTTTTTTTCAAAATTTAACTCCTATACTTCTGTTTTTTCGGGAAGATAATTTTTTAAACAAATCAAACACGCATTAAAACACAATAAACTATTAACTTTGAATTTCTGTAAACATCACTAAATTATGTTTGTTTTACTTTCTAAATTGGGTCAATTTATTGAAACTAACTTAAGTGGGGAGCCTAGCTTTACTTATATATACATCCAATTGGCTGCTCAATCCATAGGAATATTAATCGCTGGTTTTGTTTTGTGGCGAGTTAATTCATACGTGAGCAACAAGAGAATGAACAATAGAAGAAGAAATAATTTTTTTGAAACAAATTACTCAAAAAATTGGAAAAAATGAATCTAGTAGAAGAGAAAAAAGTCATAATTATTGGTGCAGGATTAGTTGGATCACTATGGGCGGTTTATATGGCCAGAGAGGGCTATCAAGTAACTATTTATGAGCGCAGAACGGATATTCGGAAAACAAAAATTTCTGCAGGCAGATCCATTAATCTTGCACTTTCAAATAGAGGTTGGAAAGCACTTGATGCTGTTGGTGTTGGTGATGAAGTGCGAAAATTTGCTATTCCTATGTACGGTCGTGTGATGCACGACATAGACGGGAATTTATCCTATCAACAATATGGAAAAGATGACCAGGCTATTTATTCTGTATCAAGAGGATTAGTTAATGCTCGAATGATGGATATGGCAGAACAAAAAGGAAATGCCACCATCTTTTTTGAACATGAATGTAGAAATGTAGATTTGGAAAAAGGTATTGTTTTCCTAACGAATAAGCAAACAGGCGAGCAATTTGAGGACCAAGCAGAATTAGTTTTTGCTGTGGACGGCGCTTTTTCAGCGGTTAGATACAACGCGATGCAAAAGCTAGATCGATTCAATTATAGCCAGAATTTCATTGCAGACGGGTATCGTGAACTGCTATTACCAGCCAACGAAGACGGATCCTACAAAATGGAGAAAAATTCACTTCATATTTGGCCGCGCGGTAGATTTATGTTAATTGCTTTAGCGAATAATGATGGGTCATTCACTTGTACCTTATTTATGCCTCACCAGGATCACAAATATTCTTTCGATAAACTTACATCCAAAGAAAAGGTAAATGACTTTTTTAAAGAGGTTTTTCCTGATTTTTATGAAATGTCGCCCAATGTGGCTGATGAATGGGAAAAACATCCATTGTCTTCGTTAGCCATTGTACGATGTCATCCTTGGGTGGCGGGCAGAGTGGCTTTAATGGGTGATTCTGCTCATGCGACAGTGCCTTTTTATGGACAAGGTATGAATGCTGGATTTGAAGATTGTACGGTTATGTCTGAATTGATTCAAAAACACGGTTTAGATTGGAAGGCAATTTTTGAAGAATACAACCGCGAACGCAAACCCGATGGCGATGCTTTACAAGATTTATCTTTGGGTAATTACATAGAAATGAGTGATTTAGTCGCTGACCCAATGTTCTTGTTGCGTAAAAAAATCGAGGGTAAATTCAGTTCTTTGTACCCAGACAAATGGATGCCGTTGTATTCACAGGTTACTTTTAGTTCTATTCGTTACAGTGTAGCCCTTAAACAAGGTGAAGTTCAGCGAGAAATAATGGATCAAATAATGGCCAAAGAAAATATTACAGAATCCTGGGATAGCCCAGAAATTATGGATGAAATATTACATTTATGCAGTTAAAAATTTCTTTTTTTTTCATACTCTTAATTTCGTTTTCAACCTTTAGTCAACGTAGATTTAAAAAAGGAGAAGTTAACGAAAAAAGCTTGCGCAAAGAAGCTAAAATGGACAAAATGGTAATGAACTATGGTATTCAGTTCAATTTTGGCCCAACGTTTATGATGACTGGAAAGACTAAATCATACGATATCACAGATAATAGTGGTGCCCGCGGGGTTTACGAACTAGATCCAGCGGGAAGATTGGGGTTCAATGCTGAATTTGGGTTTACGTATTTTCCTTTGTGGAAAGGGATTCCCATTCCAGCTCTTAAAAAATCACGTATTTTAGACTATATCGAAGGTGGCGTTGGATTCAAACAATTGGCTGGAAAAGAGTCAACGCATATAGATTTTAAGAACGCATTGGGTCAAATTACCTATTCAGAGGATGGCGTTGGGAAATACAGAAACAACTTTGCTTACCTACGTACTTCGTTTCACTCCATTGTTTTTGTTGGAAAAGCAAAAATTGATAAATCCAGGAAATATTACATTGATAACGCGCTTGGATTTAACCTTGATTATAATGTTATGCAAGGAAATAAGGTGTATGAAGACCCAGGAATGTCCTACACACCTACTACAGAATTTCACAATCCATTTGTAGCACAATTGAATTATTCATTAGGCTTTGGGATACGCTTAGACCGTGCGTGGATGTTTATTCCAACTATTCATTTACCTGTCATTGGGTTCTATGAATGGAACGGGTTCAACGCAAAAATGAATTGGTTTTCTAGCCAATATTGGCCCATTCAATTGAGTTTTAAATTCATGAAGCTTCGTGAGAAAAACAGAAGTTCGTGCAAAGGAGCACGATTGAACGACATTGATAAACAAATGTTGAGAGAACTTCAAAAGAATAATTAAATTCCAGCCCACCTTATTCTTTAGTGCTCTGAACAAGACTTATATATTGAAAGTCCACGTGAATCCTTATCTATTCGTGATGATACGGCTCTCCTTTTATAATCGTAGCTGCTCTATACAATTGTTCTAAAAAAATCATGCGAACCATTTGGTGTGAAAAAGTCATTTTGGATAAACTCATTTTTGAATTCGCTCGTTCATACACCTTATCCGAAAAGCCGTAGGGGCCTCCAATGAGAAAAATTAAATCGCGTTGGTTGTAATTAAAGTGATTAGTTATATATTCTGAAAACTCAATGGAAGAGAAAATTTTACCACGCTCATCCAATAAAATCAATTCTTGATTGGGTTGAATTTCTTTTAAAATTCGTTTTCCTTCTTCTTCTTTGATTTGTTCTGGCGTTAAATTTTTTGTGTTTTTTAAATCAGGTAAATCCATTCGTTCAAATGAAAAATAATGCTTTAAACGATTTTGGTAATTCAGCTCACCCTGAATCAGAAAAGAATCAACCGTTTTCCCACAACAAATTAGTTTAACTTTCACAACAAAATTTTTCTTCGATTTTATCTGCTAAAACCGAACTTAATTTAACATAACTTTCTTCCGTCCAACCTGCCACATGTGGAGAAAAAAGAACCTTGTCTGATTGAAATAAATAGTGAAGATCTTCGGGTAAATTATCCTTAAATGAGGTAGAAAAACTCGTAGATTCATACTCAATCACATCAAGACAGGCACCCAAAATTTTTCCAGATTTTAATCCGTTTACTAAGGCAGACGTTTGAACAATCTTTCCTCTTGACAGATTCAAAAGATAAAATGGATTTTGCATACTCGAAACGAATTCTTCATTCATGAAATACATCGTTTCTTCATTTTGAGGAATATGAAAACTTATTACTTCGGCTTGGTTAAGAACAGCTTGCAATGAAGACTCTACGACCTGTGTATCTGAAAAACCTGATTTGTATTTATCGTAAGCTAAAATTCTGCATTCAAAACCCCGTAATTTTTTTGCAAACGCGCTTCCATTATTCCCGTATCCAATAATTCCAATGGTTTTGCCATCTAATTCTATTCCGCGATTACCTTCACGATCCCAAATTCCTTTTCTCACCTCTCGATCTGCCTTAGAGATTTTATTGAATAAACTCAACAACATTCCTAATCCGTGTTCAGCAACAGCATTTCTATTTCCCTCGGGGGAATTGAAAACAGATATTCCAGCTCTTTCGCAATAACTTGTATCGATATTTTCCAATCCTGAACCTGAACGAGCAATGAATTGAAGTTTTGTGCAATCTTTCAAAAAAGTTTCATCCAATTGAAATCGAGCGCGAATAACCAACCCAAATGCTTCTTTGATTGCTTCCTTGATTTTTTCCTCCGGCCATTCAACTACGTGAATACACTCAAATCCTCTTTTCTCCAATCTTTGCCACAGAATCTCGTGGACCGAATCGATAAAAACAACCTTCCTCACGTTTACAAATTGTATAATAACATCCCAACGGTGAAATAAATAAACAGACCAAGAACGTCGTTTAGTGTGGTAATAAATGGCCCGGTAGCAAGGGCTGGATCAATATTGTTTTTATGCAAAAGGAGCGGAATGAGGGTGCCAATTATAGCAGCAAAAATTACAACAACAAGAAGTGAAATACTCACAACAAAACCCAATGTTGAACTGGCAAAAATAAAGGCAATTCCATATATTAGAAGTGATAATAATATGCCATTTAATAAACCAACTAACCCTTCTTTCAATAGTTTTTGCATAATGGATCCAAAGTGATCGTTGCCTTTTGCGAGAGACTGAACAACAATAGCGGAAGATTGAACGCCGACATTGCCTCCTGTTGCTGTAATAAGCGGTATAAAAAAGGCCAACGAAGGAACTAAACTGATTCCTGATTCAAATTGTGAGATTACTTGTGCGCTGAAAATTCCGCCAACCATTCCAATTAACAACCATGGCAAACGGGCTCTTGAAATTCTCCAAATACTGGAATTTGACTCAATTCGCTCAGAAATACCAGAAGCTAACTGGAAATCTTTATCTGCCTCTTCTTTAATAATATCAACAACATCATCTAGTGTAATTCTTCCCACCAGTTTATTCTGAAAATCAACAACAGGAATAGCAACCAAATCGTATTTTTCCATGATTTTGGCCACTTCTTCGTCTGAGTCACTGGTTTTTACAGAAATCACATTTTTAGACTGATAAATTTCAGAAATTACCATTTTGGGATTTGCAAATAATACCCTTTTCAACGATAACAAACCAACCAATTTATTCAATTCATCGACGACATAGATGTTATATACTTTCTCAACATCTTCAGCTTGTCTTCTCAATTCAACAATTGCGCGATCTACCGTCCAATTCATGTTTGCCTGAATGAATTCCTTCTGCATCAATCCCCCAGCAGTATTTTCATCGTAATTCAATAAGTCAACAATGTCCTCAGCAGCTTCGTCATCCTCCATTTGAGAAATGACCTCATGGATTTGTTCGTCTGAAAGTTCACCAAGAATATCTGCCGCGTCATCAGAATCAAGGTTTTCTAACTGATCTGCAATTTCTTTCGTGGTTAAGGATGCCAAAAAGCGATCTCGGACTTCTTCATCCAATTCCATCAAGATATCGGCCTGCGTATCTTCATCAACTAAAAAATAGATGTATTTCGCTTCCTCATTCGAAAGTGCATCAAGAATTTCTGCAATATCTGCGTAATGCAGTTCGAGTAGGTTTTCCTTTACCCAAGGCGAATCTTGCTCAACAATTTTTTGTCGAACAAGTTCTATAAATTCTTTGGTGAGGGTAAAACGCATTTCCTAAATTAAATCTATTGTTTTTGCAAAATTACGGCCTTTTATCTCGTTAAAACAATCATATACGATCATTTAGTAATAAAGTTATTGTGTAACTTTGGGAAAAATTACGTTAATCAAATTTTTGCGACACGATATGTATAGATTCTTTATTTTGTCTCTGTTTTCCTTAACCCTAGTTTTAACTGTTACTTCCTGTAAAAGTGACCCAAAGGAAGCAAAGAAAAAAGTCTTAATTGATCCCAACACACAAAGCGAGTTTGATAATTTAGTTTCAGCCATCGATGCATCCCCAGCATCTGATTCCTCCGTTTCTTTACGTTTTGAAAATGAGGAATTTCAACGTAAACAATTAAGCTTATTTCGATATGAAAATATTGGATGTACTAAATGGATTTTAGAAGAGGAGAAAAAAGATGGGTCAAAAAGAATCGCTCAATTTTATTTTAATAAGGGCAAACTATTTCATTCTAATGAAGTGACTTTTTCTGAAACTTCTGTCTATCAAACAAATTCGTATTACAATGACAAAATGAAAGGGATTTATTCGAGCGAACGTACAGCTGATAATTTTCTTGAATTAGAAAAGGCTGCGCTTAAACCCAGAGATTTCATAGGTCATAACTTTCAAGAATGTGTTGCAATGAAAGATGCTACTGGCGCCTATGCCACAAATTTTGTTGAATTGATAAACTTTGAAGGTATTGATTTTATTCGTGTTGGTCAAAAAGAAAATGAAGGGTATTGGACAGATATCATTGTTCCTGAAATGACGGATTCCATAAAAAGTCTTGAAAAATCAAAACCAGGTAAACCACTAAAAATTTCGTTTAAAATAAAAACGATTAATAGTTTTGATTATCAAGTTATTGAAACTATTTCGTACTAATCCTCGTTTACATTTAAATACATTCATAGCTAGT
>JBIKQS010000109.1:0-7446 GCA_044349575.1 Crocinitomicaceae bacterium | reverse complement strand
CAAGCATCGCGTCGCAAATTGCATGTAATAAAACATCCGCATCGGAGTGACCTACCGCACCAAGATCTGATTCAAGCTTAATTCCACCAAGATAAAGGTCATAACCAGTTTCCAAGCGATGAACATCGACGCCCTGACCAACGCGAATTTTCATTATTCGCCTTCTTTTTTGACAGCAGTTCCTTTACCGTCTAAATTGAGTCGTAACGTGAAACGTAAAGTATTTGCTAATGGACTTTGTCTGCCACTAATCGAAGCTAAATATGAAAAGTCGATTCCAAACATATTATATTTGAAACTAGCACCCAAATTTATAAATTGTCGATTTCCTTTGTTTCTATTTTCATAAAAAACACCTCCCCTGATTGCTAATACATTGTTGTACCACCATTCTAATCCTCCTGCAATATTAATTTCAGTTAACTCTTCCGTTAATTTTGAACCTTTTTTCACCTCGTATGAACCATCCGCATTTTGAATGTATTTTCCGTCGGCATCAGTTAACGGAGCACCAGGAGCGTCATAAAAAGATTGAATCATTCCTGAAATTACACCCACATCGTTAGTTCGTCCCGAAATCAATGTATTAGAACCGTCTATCACATCGTAATATGCAGGCGTAGGAACTAACAATTTCTGAAGGTCTAAAGAAAAAGTAACGGAGTTGTATTTATCAAAATCAGCTTTGTATGCATTTCCTATTTTTAGGTTCATAGGAATAAAATCTCTTTGAGATAATTCCGAATAGGCCACCTTATTACCAATATTATTGATTGTAGTAGCGAAAGTATACGAACCTTTCGTTTTACCAATTTTAGCATCCTCATTGAAATACGTAAAGGATAAATCCGTTGCTCCTACGATACCAGCTTTGGTATTTACCCCACCTACGGTTAATCCACCCGTTAGATTTGAATAAGCAAATTTTCCATTTAATCCAATACTAAATCTATCTGAAAGTCGAAATGCATAAGCACCCGTAAGTTCAAATTCACTTGGTTTGTCATCGCGTATCACATTTCCAGAGGCATCTGTAAACGTAATTTCACCCAAACTGAAGAATCTCAATGCACCACCGACTGAATGTAAGCGATTCACCTTGTAATAAAACGCCAAATAAGATAAATGTATATCATTCGTCAATTGCCTTAACCAGGGGGTATAAGATAGACTCAATTCTGACTTTTCTTTAGCAAATGAAATCATAGAGGTATTCCAATAAACAGATGTTGATGTTGGGCTCAAAGCAGTTCCTGCATCTCCCATACCTCCGGCTCTCGAATCAGGTGTAATTGCCATGAAAGGTAAAGCTGTAGTTATTGTATTCAATTGTAAATCTCCGTCTGAAGCACCAGAACCTCCTGTTGGCTGTGCAAAACTCACTTGGGAGACAATCAAACAAAAAATGAAAATTATATTCTTACTCATAAATAATCTACTAATTTTTGACCGATACTATATCAGTTGGTAAATATACGCAAAAGAGCTGCTTTTATTGTATTTTATTTCAACAAAACTAATTTTTCTGTCTTTTCAGCCAGTTGCCCATCAGGATTTTTGACTTTGAGATGATAAATGTAAACACCCTTTCCTAATTGATCTCCAAAATCATCTCGTCCATCCCACATAATACCTTGATTTCTGAATCCTACCGTATTTGCACTTTCATTTATTGTTTTGACTAATTTTCCTGATATCGTAAAAATCTGAACCTGAACATCTAATGTACTGCATGATTGGTTATGCTCAAACATGAATTCGGTTGATGTCGTAAAAGGGTTCGGATAGTTATAGACATTGGAAAGAACGGGAGTCTGTTTTTCTTTCACAACAAATGATGTTTCAATGCTACTTGAATTGTTATTTACATCCCAAACCTTTACAAGAACCGTGTGTCTTCCTGGTTCCAACTCACTCATTTGATATCTAATTTCTCCCGATTGATAGGAGTTCAATTCACTCGAATAATATTCGTTCAGAACGATTGGGTCAGAAGATTTTCCATCGATTATAGCTGTAATATCATGTCCAATTCCGTTTCCAACAGTATTTATTCCATTTTCATCAAAGGCTTTAACCAACAATACAGGAGTTTCGTCCGTAATGCTTCCGTCTATAAAATTCTCATCGTTTAGAAAGACTTCCAATTGTGGTCCTTCATTGTCGTTAATTCCATTCGGATCAATTCCACCTATCCTAAAATTCGTGTCATATCCATAAGCATCGACATTTGAATCATAGGCGTAATAACTAATTTTCCCTTTTCCAATGGAAAGCGCAATGTCTTTTGGTACTACAAAAGAGAAATCAAAATAACCGTTTACTACACTGCTTTTTCCTTTGTAAACAATGTTGCGTTGTAATTCAAATTCAATTTCTTGCGAATTAGGATCTTGCCCTAATGTTTTCAATTTCTTTGGTTTATCAAAAATAGAGGGAACTAAGATTCCATTAAACCCTGATTGAATGTTTCCATTAACATCTTCTATGTGACCTTTTATTCGAACTTTACTCAATGCGTTTAATGTATCGATTTCTATTTGTGGACTTTTTCCATTGATACTATCTGTAACGACTTTTAGCGATGGTAAAGCGATTTTCAACGCTGGATCTCCAATCAATGTAAAGCTTCGCTTATTATCGCTGTCCAATGCATCATTCTTAGTTTTCATCATTATTTCTCCGAAAGTCAAAGGTGAATTATCTGCATTTCGATCAAACACATTATCGAATAGAGCATTACCAACAGATGTATTTACTCCAAAATAAACCGCTCGTGTTGTAGTCATCAAAGCAATTGCTCCACCGGCAGGATTTAGTGCAACCCATTCGCCAGCTGAAATACGTTTTGGGTCGTCATATTTCGTAAATTCACAGGTGGCTGAAACAAATAAATTCAAGGCATTGATATTACTCCAATCGTTTATTTGTGGTATTGTAACAACTCGCTCTTCAGCTAAACCTACTTCACCCCCATGACCAACATAGTTGACCAAGAGCGCACCTCGTTGAATTCGATCGGAAATCGCATTATAAACATCCGGATAGCGTTGACCACCAGCGGTGGTTTGTTGAGGATAGGCATCCAGGTATAACTTATCACAATTCATCTCAAAATTGTCGGATTTTACTGTATTATATTGAGGTTCAGTGTCATTTATTATAAAATAATTATTCTCTTCATCATCTGCTATTTGCACATATTTTAATTTCCAGTCACCAAATGTTGAATTACTGTTGAATTCCAAACAACAAGAAGCATTGTTGGAAGTAAACAAAGATGAACCATTTTTCATGTAATGTTCAATTTTATCTACTTGTTGTTTAGCCTGGGTTTGATCCGAAGCGAGAATACGACCGATACCAATGTCTAATAAATCGTTGGCTGCAAGTGCTTCGTTATCGTCTAACATTCCAAAAAAATCATCCGAAACGTAACAGGATAAGTAGTTTTCGCTATTGTCAGCCTGATAGGTCAAAACCAAATTATTGTTGTTTGGAACTCGATTTTTAGGATCAAAGGTTCCATCTCCAAAAAGCAACAAGTATTTTAATTCTGTACCCGGATTTAAAATCGCTCTGTCGTGAAACATTTTGGCAAACATGCGAATTGCCACAGCATCCGGTGCACCAGAACTAAATTCATTGAAAACTTGATCGGTTGTAACAACGTGCGTTGAAGTTCCTTGGGCACGATGCAAATCCGCTAAACGATTGGCTTGACTAACAAAACTTGAATGTGTAACTATTACAAAATCAACTTGTTCTAATCCATGTAAATTTTGATTGATTACCTCTCCAACCTTTTCAGGTGTAAAAAACGAAGTGCCATTTGACGCAACAAACTCTTTGTAAATAAATTCTGTTTTGAATCGAAAAACGCCATTTGAAAGATTTCCGCTAATGCTTTTTGGATGGTTCTTATCCGATAGATCCCAAACAAAACCACTTGAGGGCAAAGAAGAAAGCGCATACTCGCCTGTAAATCCTGGTTGGAATTGTGTTAAGTTCCTAAAATTCATTTGAGTTCCGTAAAAAACAAGTTTTCTTCGCGTATTCAGCGTGATGAAATCTAAATAGGTAAGAACCGAAGGGTTATTTCGAGAAATCGTTAGTTTCAACGGAATATTTGTTAATGCAGTATTAACTAAAAAACTTGACTCTTTGCGCGTGAATTCACTAAAATAAGGTAAAGGGGAGTTAAAAATAGAATTCCCATTAATACTAAAATCTTGCGTGATTCCAACACCATTGGTTGCCATTGCCGTTTTAATCTTTACAGGAAAAGTATCAATATTTGGAATTGAAAAATTGAACGTTCTTTCAAGTTCAACATCAAATAATTCTCCGTACCATCGTTTTCCACCACTCACCAAATTCACCAATTCAGTTTCGTAAATATCACGGTAATCATAACTTGAAATTTCAAATGAAGCGGGGTCTGTAATTGCAGCCAATGTTTCAATTCGCTCAGGAGTGTTTCCTGGATCTATATTTATAAAATAGTACGATTTGTCTGAATAGACATGCTGTTTGCGTTTAAATTCAGCATTACCATCGGCATCCCAACGATGAGGACCCCATCCATAAAACAATAGATAATCGGCATCGTCAAATTTTCCGTCAGAATCTCCTTTGATATAAATTGCGTTTTCCACAAGATCATCTAATCGAGGAACAGAATTACTTTCAGGGAGTAAACCCTCCCCATTTCCGAAAATGTGTATGTGATTTGGATTCAATGAAGTGGTTGAAATTCCACACCCCTCCAAAAAAGCTTTGTCAATTTTATATATGCCATCTTTCTCAACGGCTATCTTATACCAGGTTCCCGTTCCCGCTCGAAGTGCTGAATTAGCGACAAAATCTTTTTGAGTAACCGGTGAATCTATATCCTTCACCACAAAATTCAGTTTTGTAACCTTTCTTACCTGATTATTCACCTTGAAAAAAGGCTTTACACTAACAACTGCAAACCAATCAGTGCCTCCCCTTGTAACTTTGTATTCAATCTGAGGATTTTCAGTAAGATCAACTAAAAACTCATTGGCATAATCTCGTTCAATTTGCGATACATTTTCAGAGTCATAGGTAACAAGTTCCAGTTTTTTATTTTTTGAAGACTTTTCCTTCCAATAAAAACTAGGTGTTTTTCCACTTAATGACTGATCTTGAATGGATGGTACAAGCACTTCCTGTTCACCAAATTTAAGTAGAACCGGCTCAGTCCAAGGTATAGAAATTGAAATAGTATTTTGACCTTGTGCCAAAGGACCTAAAAGAAGAAAGAATAAACAAGTGAAAAAAGGAGTTTTATAAACTTTTGTTGAAAATAACATAGATCAAATTTAGGCTTTTACTAGCATCGAACGAAAAAAAAAATTGTTTATTTCACAAATTAGTTTATTTTTGTAACCTTAATTTCAGAAGAACGTTATAACAAGTTGCACCTAAAAGTTGTTTAGTGAAAATAAAATTTACTCATTTACTGTTGTTTACGATATTTTTTTCGTTTCTGGGAACGGTCAAAGTGATTGCCCAAGATCCTACGTTTACGCAGTTTTATGCTAATCCGGTTTATTTAAACCCAGCCCTTGCAGGCTCTCATGGTTGTCCTAGATTGTCGGCAAACTACAGAAATGAATGGCCTCAATTAACAGGGAATTATGTGACGTATGCAGCTGCATATGATACTTACTCACGCAGTGTGAACGGTGGAATTGGAATTCTAGCGATGCACGATCAGCAAGGTCAGGCTACCATACAAACTTCAATGGTTGGATTAATTTATTCATACCATTATAAAATCAATCGAAAGACAGCAATGATGTTTGGAGCCAAAGCATCTTGGTTTCAGAAATTTTTGGATTGGGATAAATTAACCTTTGGTGACATGATTGATCCTAGAAGAGGGTTTATATACCAAACTGGAGACGTTGCTCGTGGTGGAAGAAGAGGTTTTTTTGATGTGTCGGCCGGTGCTGTTATTTTCACGAAGAAATTTTTTGGTGGATTAGCTGTTAATCATCTTAATAGACCAGATGAATCCATGATTTTAGGTCAATCTAGATTACCGATGCGTTTCACGGCTCACATGGGTGCTGATATTCCATTAGGACAAAAATCAAAATACAACAACGTTACTTCAATAATGCCAAACATTATTTACCAATACCAAAATGGTTTCCAGGAATTGAATATTGGTACGTATATCAAGTATGGTAATATCAACACAGGAGTTTGGTACCGAAACAGAGATGCATTTATTTTAACTGTTGGGGTTAATACCGGAAAATTTAAATTAGGTTATAGTTACGATGTTACTGTATCTAAATTAGGTAACGGTATTTCTGGAGGGTCTCACGAAGTTTCAATGGGATACAACTTAAAATGCAAGAGAAAGCCAAGACAGTTTAGAACTATTTCTTGTCCTTCTTTTTAATGATGTAACTTTTTAGTTAGAATGACGTTTACTATTTCCTTATAATACGAAAAAGTATGAAAATGAAAGCAATTCAACATGTTTTTATTAAAGGGAGTTCCTTTTTATTGGGAGTCCTAATTTTAGTTTCTTGTCAGCCTGAACGTTCAAAAACAACGGGTTGGCACCACAATAGTCCAGAAAATTTTGGGAGCGGTTATGAAAAATTTCCTGCTATGGACCAAGAAACTGGCCCCGGTCTTACCCTTATTGAAGGTGGAGTATTTACCATGGGGCTTTCTGAACAAGATGTAATGAAAGAGTGGAATAACAACCCACGTCGTGTTACCGTTCCTTCATTTTACATGGACCAAACCGAAGTTTCAAACTTTGATTATTTAGAATACCTGTTTTGGCTAGGAAGGGTTTATGGCAGTGTTGATCCGTCAAATCCAAATGACCAGTACAGTGCAGATTTTGCATCAGAAGACGAAAAAGAAAAACTCATTGAAATAAACGAGGCTAAGAGTGAACAGGATGAGGCAGACAAAGAAATTGGTTATCCCAATAAGAAGGCATTCATTAAATATTCCGAAAATTATACTGAATCATTCACCTCCAATTACCAAGAGGTATTTAGAAAAGCTCTTCCAGACACTTTGTGTTGGAGAAGCCCTTTATCATCCATGGAGCATTTTGTAAATTATTATTTGCGTCATCCGGCTTATCGCGATTATCCAGTAGTTGGTGTCTCTTGGATTCAAGCCAATGAATATTGCAAATGGAGAACGGATCGTGTAAATGAATATATACTTGCTAGAGAAGGAATACTTGATTGGGAAATGGGGAATAAAGAGTTAAATCCTTTTCAAATGTTTAGTACTGAAGCCTACTTGGGAGGTCAATATTTTGGCTTACAACCTCAGCCAAGAGAAGTAAATAGAAAGTATTCTTCAGAAGCGGATGAGCCAGAAGAAACGGATGAATTAGAAGAATCAGGAGATGGAACTGTGGAAGATGATAAA
>JBIKQS010000185.1:0-5161 GCA_044349575.1 Crocinitomicaceae bacterium | reverse complement strand
GGAACCGTATTAGGCATTTCCATGAATGAAGTGATACCACCAGCAACTGCAGCTCTAGATTCTGTAAAAATAGTTGCCTTGTGCGTTAAGCCTGGTTCCCGAAAATGAACTTGATCATCAATGCAACCTGGAATGAGTAATAAACCTTCTGCATCTATAACTTCATAACCCGACTCAGCAGAGATAGTGCGCTCTATTTTTTCAATTATTCCATTTTTAATTAAAAGATCACTTTCGAACTTTGTGTTTTCATTGATGATTGTAGCGTTTTTAATTAAAGTTGTATTCATTGGTTAAAATTTGTTTTTTTCATTTTCCAAACACCAAAAAATGCCTCTTTGAAAATACCCGAGGACATCTTTGATTCTCCGTAAAGCCTATCGATAAAAGTAATAGGAACCTCTTTTATGTTATATCCCAATTGCAAAGCAGCGTATTTCATACAAATCTGAAAGGCATATCCTTTGAATTCAATTTTAGTAAAATCAATCTTTTCAAGCACTTTTCGCCGGTAACATTTAAATCCAGCTGTTGTATCTTTAATATTAATCCATAAAACTAAACGAACATAAACACTCGCAAAATAAGACATTAGTATTCTACCCAAGGGCCAGTTTTTTACCTTACCTCCTACTACGTAACGGGAACCAATACTCACATCTGCTCCATTTTTACATGCCTGATACAAGCTAATTAAGTCTTTTGGATTATGAGAAAAATCACAATCCATTTCAAAAATGAATTCGTACTCTTTTGATAAAGCCCAATTAAACCCATGAATGTAAGCTGTTCCTAATCCCAACTTACCCGATCTTTGTTCTAAAAAAATTCTTCCCGGATTTCTTTCAATTTCTTTCTGAATTTGATTTGCCGTTCCATCAGGAGAATTGTCATCTATGAATAAAATATGGAAATCATGTTCCAATTCCATAACCGATCGAACCATTTTTTCAATGTTTTCAATTTCATTGTATGTTGGAATTATCACTATAGAATCACTCACGTGAAAGATTTTTAACGAAATTAATGATTAAAGAAATACGAGTGGAAGTTTTGGCATCGAATAAAGAGAATTAACAAGAATTATATAAATTTTTCTGTAATTTTAAACTTTGAAAATTCTGAATAAATACGAAAACAATTAAAGTGTTCAATTCATTTATAATGCTATTTTTATTCATATTGACAGGATTTTCAGTCTTTGGTCAAACTCTCATTATTAATGAATTTTCAAATGGCCCTTCTGGAGCGCAAGAATACTTAGAATTCATCGTTGTTGACGATAATGCGTTTTACAATTGCGGAAATACAACGCCACCCTGTGTTGATATTAGAGGTTGGATAATTGATGACAATAGTGGATACCATGGAATCGGCGGAGTTGCTTCAGGATGTAATCGTTTTTCAAATGATGCTTTTTGGCAATGCATTCCATTAGGAACAATTATCGTTGTGTATAACAATGTAGAACCAAATCCTAATCTACCTCCAGATGACTTGTCTATGACAGATAATAATTGTCGACTAGTAATACCAATTAGTAACACCCAACTATTCGATAATAACGCTACAACGCCAGGAGCAGTAGCATGTTCATATCCAACAGCGGGTTGGATTGCCGGTGGAAATTGGACACGTATTGGTATGGCTAATACAGGTGACTGTGCTCGATTAGTTAACCTTGCTGGATGTGAAGTTTCTTCAGTATGTTATGGCGATGTAAACTTAAACACCCAAATTTATTTTGCTTCAGGTGGATCCGGAGCGGATAATGTTTGGTATTTCAACAATGGTAATTCAGTTATTCAATCCAATTGGTCTGAGGGCTGTGCGGATAACGAAACAGTATTGGATGCAGGAACTTGTGGTGCAAATAACCAAACGCCCGGTTCGTCAAATAATGCTTTGAACTCAGCCTACATTGCTCAATTCAACAACAATTGTCAACCTATACAACCATTAACATTATCATTATCCGCAACTACCTCACAAAGCTGCCCTTGTGATGGTTCGGCAAGCATTTCTGCCTCTGGTTCTATTGGCCCTTATACCTATGCTTGGTTTGATAATTTTAATGTTCCGCTTGGTCAGAATTCAGCTTCCGCAACAAACTTATGTTCCGGCAACTATTACTGTGTAGTAACCTCAAGTATTAATTGTGTTGATACTATTTCTGTATTTGTTGGTTCAACATGTTCAAATTACGGAACGTTTGCATCTGCCACGATGATTGAAAATTGCGTTAACAATCAGTTTTACAATACAACCTGGGCTAGTTTACCCGATCAAATTAATCCAAATGGTGTTCTTTTTGACTCCTACAATTACGGTCCATTTTTTCAAAATTCGAACACGTTAATTCTTCGAGGTGGAGAGGTCAAAACATACAAAAACCCAGGTGCAAATGTTTGTGGAGCAAAACTTCATTATACAGTATACACGGTTGGAAACCAGCCAGTAAATCCACTTTTTACTGTTTTAGATCTGCCATTTAAAGAATCGTGTATGATAGGTCCAAATAACTTTCCTACCGGAGGGCCTTGTTTCAATGCTTCAGACCAAAAATGGGCGAAAGAAAACTATACCATTGATTTAACAACATACCCTCCAGGTGATTATGTTCTTGAGGTATACTATTCTGTTCCGGGAAGTTATTCAAGTACTATAGCGTGTAATGATACTATTTACGTCAATAACAATGGCGCAAATTATAAAGCCCTTTTTCAAGTAAAGCCACAACCGTTAATTACCGGCGGACCTTTAACTATTTGTCCTGGAAATACTTCAACATTAACTTCTAACTATACATCAGGAAATTCATGGAGCACTACTAGCACTAGTCAATCAATAACTACAACTAACGCTGGCACATATACATTAACTGTAAATCTCAATAATAACTGTCCAAACTTATCAGATAGTGAAACCGTTACTGTATATTCATCCCCAACAGTTGAAGCTGGAGTAAATCTATCAACATGCGGAACAACGAGTATGACTTTAAATGGAACCATTGGTGGTTCTGCAACGAGTTCTCTCTGGATATCTCCTTCAGGTACATTTTCAAATGCAAATTCACTAACAACTACATTCACACCAACGATTTCTTCTGGAATTGCCACTGTTATTCTGTCAGCTTCTGGTCCCTGCCCTACCATTCAAGATCAACTTATTTTAATTGTTAATGCCAACCCTACTGTTTCAGCAGGAATTGATCAAACCATATGTGCAGGTCAGACTGTTAATCTATCTGGAACTTTTGGTGGCTCGGCAAATTCCAGCGTTTGGTCAGCGCCATCTGGTTCATTTTCGAGTACAATTACAACAAACCCTACTTATACACCGAGTATAGCATCTGGATCTGTTACATTAACCTTGAGCGCCTCAGGTCCTTGTCCAGCTATAACAGACCAAGTTGTAATCACCGTTAACGCACAAACTATTCCTACTTTTAGTCAAATTGCTCCAATCTGCTCTGGAAGTACCTTCAACCTACCTACAACATCATTAAATGGTTTTGCGGGAAGCTGGTCACCTGCTATAAACAATACAACTACCACAACTTATACTTTTACACCTACGGCAGGACAGTGCGCTGCAACTACAACCATGCAGATAATCGTTAATCCAACCTTTAGTTCAACTATTTCTCAAACAATTTGTGCAAATCAAATACCTTATTTTTGGAATGGACTAACCTTTAACGGACCTGGAACCCAAACAGCAAACCTATCAACCTCAAATGGTTGTGATTCAATCGCGACTCTTATTTTGAATGTAAGCAACCTAATTTCAAGTAATACCAACCTAACGATTTGTCAGAATGAACTTCCCTATCTTTGGAATGGTATAACTTTAAATGCTGCAGGATCGCAATCAGTAACTCTCTTATCACAGGGAGGTTGTGATTCAATCGTAACACTCAATTTAAGTGTAAATACGCCACAAAATAGCATTACAAACTTAACTGTTTGCACAAATGATCTTCCCTTTGTATGGAACTCATTAATTTTCAATGGTGCAGGAACACAAAGTACGACACTACAAACCTTTTCCGGTTGCGATTCAGTAGCTACGCTAAACCTATCCGTATTAAATGCTTTAACATCTACAACAGCATTATCTATTTGCCCAACTGCTTTTCCTTTTTTATGGAACGGTTTACAATTCAACAACCCTGATACACTGACCGCTAATTTACTCAGCATTTCAGGATGTGACTCTTTGGCAACATTGGAATTGAATGTCTTTCCATCATACATTGATACAGATTATGTTACAATTTGCAATAATGAGACTCCCTATAATTGGAATGGATTAAACTTAACTACTTCAACAATTGAAACCTTATTATTGCAGACGATTTCTGGTTGTGATAGTTTGGTGTCAATTAGTTTAACAGTGCTTCCGAGTTATATCATAAATCTTGATTCTACTATTTGCCAAAACAATCTGCCATTTACATGGAACGGAATAAATTTTAATTCTAACGGCACTCAAACTTTAACTTTTTCATCGATAAACGGTTGCGACAGTATCATAAATCTAACAGTATTTATTGATTCATTACCCCAGTTACTAAATCTTACAGGCGGTGATACGTATTGCGAAGGTGATGTACCAAATCCCATAATTGCTCAACTAAACGGTCAACCTGTATTTACTGTATCCTATACAATTAATGGCTTTCCTTTTACTGCAACAAGTAGTGCTTTCCAAGTAAATCTTGGGGATACCGAAGGCACTTATACGATAATTTCTATTGCGGATGAAAATTGCATTAGTAATTCCGTTAATCAAAGTGAAATCATTCAAATTTTTCCAATTCCCAACGCTCCATTAGGTGTAGAAGATAGCACCTATTGCTTTAACGATAACGTTGATTCTTTACTAGTAAACGTTCAATCGGGAGCCAATGTACAATGGTATAATTCTTTTCCTTTACAAACACCTATTGCATCTGGCAACAGTATTTTACCCGAAAATACAGCAGGATCGACCACCTATTTTGTCACGCAAGAAGTAAATGGTTGTTTTAGCGAAACCACCTCTGTTACGGTTACATTTGAAATCTGCGACATCCTTGTTCCTACTGCATTTACTCCGGATGGAGATAACACGAATGACTTTTGGCATTTGGGGGATATTGACGAGTTGTATC
>JBIKQS010000078.1:0-8977 GCA_044349575.1 Crocinitomicaceae bacterium | reverse complement strand
GCCATTCTACATTTTTCCTCTGAATCGCATTATATGGAAGGCGTTGGTGTAAATTATACCACTCGTAAGCCAATTGGAATTGTGGGTTGTATCTCACCTTGGAATTTACCTCTTTATCTTTTCTCGTGGAAGATTGCCCCTGCCCTAGCCGCGGGAAATTGCGTGATTGCCAAACCCTCTGAAATTACTCCTTACACAGCTTATTTACTCGGAGAAGTTTGCACAGAAGCTGGAATGCCTCCGGGAGTGTTGAATATCTTACACGGCTTGGGTTCAACGGTTGGTGACGCAATTGTGAAACACCCAAAAATCAAAGCGATTTCTTTTACAGGGGGAACTTCGACTGGCGAATATATTGCACGGACAGCTGCTCCGATGTTTAAGAAGTTGTCATTAGAATTAGGAGGTAAAAATCCAAATATCATATTTGCAGATTGTGATTTTGAAACAATGTTAAGTACTACGGTACGATCATCTTTCGCAAACCAAGGTCAAATTTGTTTGTGCGGGTCAAGAATATTTGTTGAACGGTCTTTGTATGACAAATTCAAAACGGCATTCGTAGAAAAAGTCTCAAATAGCCTCGTTTCATATCCAACCAATCCAAAAACACATTTGGGTGCTGTTGTTTCAAAACCACATTTGGAAAAAGTCCTTTCCTATATTGAATTAGCAAAAGAGGAAGGTGGAACAGTGCTTACGGGAGGAATGCAAATTCAATTGGAAGCTCCATACGAAAATGGATATTATCTTCGACCAACTGTTATTGAAGGCTTATCCTATGATTGTCGCACGAACCAAGAAGAGATTTTTGGACCAGTTGTTACCATAACACCTTTTGATACAGAAGAAGAAGTTTTGATGATGGCAAATTCAACTAAATATGGATTAGCTGGTACTATTTGGACAAGTGATTTGAAACGAGCTCATCGCGTTGCAGATAAGCTGCAATCCGGCATAGTTTGGATAAATTCATGGTTAATTAGAGATTTACGAACACCGTTTGGAGGAGTTAAAGCTTCAGGTGTTGGAAGAGAAGGTGGTTGGGAAGCGTTGCGTTTCTTCACTGAAGCAAAAAATATATTTATCAAATACGAATAAATGAAGAAAATTTTATTGTTATTCTTTCTCTTCAGTTTGTTTGAGTTTCAGGCTCAGCTAGATTTAAAGGAAATTATGAAAGGACATGAATTTGTGGGGTATTTACCAGAAAACCACTATTGGAATGTCGATGGAACTCACCTGTTATTTGACTGGAATCCAACTGCTGAACCAGGAAATTCTTTGTATGCTTATTCGATAAAAGATAAGAAAATAGAAAAAGTTGATCCTAAAAATATCCCCATTCAAATTCCTTTTGATGTGAATCAGCAGTTATTTGTTACTGTTTATCACGCGCAAGGCGGAACGCTTTATTCGTACAATACTAAAACCAAAACATTGCGAATTATTTACCAATCAGAGGAATATATTTCTGGAATTGAACGATTAACAGACCCGAATTTAGTTTCATTTAGACAAGGAAACAATTTATTTTTATTCAATTCTAATGAAGGATCCATTAAACAGTTAACAAATATCCATTCAGGTAAAGAGAAGCCAAAATCAATCGACTCCTCCTTTTTAACTAACCAACAAGCTGAACTTTTTCAATATATAAGAGATCATAAAAATAGAAAAGATTGGCGCGAGAAAAAAAATCAACCTTTATTTTCTTTTCCAAAAAAATGGTATTTAGGTGAAGGAAATTTAGTTGATATTCAAGTTGATCCTTTGAATAAATACATAGCAATTCGCACATCAATTGAACCTGAGTTAAAAGGAACTCAAGTTGAGGATTACGTTACGGTCAGTGGTTATTCAAAATCTATTCAAGCTAGAGCAAAGGTTTCGAATGAAGAACCTACAATGAAAATGGCAATTTTGAATCGAGAAAAAGATACGGTGCAATTGGTGAATTTTGAAACACTGCCAACAATTAAAAAGGCTGGTGGTATGCGTGAAATTTTCATTCATTCTTTAAGATTTTCTGATGTTGGTACTAATGCGCTATTTGATATTCGTAGCTCTGATAATAAAGATCGTTGGATTGGATTACTTGAATTAAACTCTCTTGCGATAACATTAATTGACCATCAACGAGATTCAGCTTGGATTGGCGGTCCTGGAATTTCTTCTTGGAATATGGAAGAAGGGGTTTTGGATTGGTTGGAAGATGGAAAAACCTGTTACTTTCAATCTGAGGAATCAGGATTTTCTCATTTGTATATGTATGATTTGGAAACGAATAAAAAAGAAACGTTGACGAGTGGAAATTTTGAAATACATGGTGTACAATTAGCCAAAGACCAAAAGCATTTTTACCTATCAGCAAACAAAACTCACCCTGGTAATCGAGATTATTTCAAATATGAAATTGCGACAAAATCGTGGATTCCATTATTGACAGATTTTGGATATCATGATGTGGCTCTATCTCCGGATGAAAAACAAATGGCAATTCGTTATTCATCTTCTACAAGTCCTTGGGAATTATATCTAGCACCAACATTGATGAACATTCCAATTAAAACTCAATTGACGTATTCAACGACTGAAAAATTTAAACAATATCAATGGAAAAACCCTGAGATAATTGAAATTAAAGGATCAGATAATAAGAATTTTTATGCCCGATACTATGAACCTCGCAAAGAAGTGAAAAATGGTGCTGCGGTTATGTTTGTTCATGGTGCAGGCTATTTGCAAAATGCTCACTATTATTGGAGTAACTACTTTCGCGAATACATGTTTCATAACTTATTGGTTGATTTAGGATATACTGTAATTGATGTAGATTATCGTGCTAGCGAAGGCTATGGCCGCGATTATAGAACTGCAATTTACCGTCATATGGGAGGGCGTGATTTGGAAGATTTTATCGACGCAAAAAAATGGTTAGTTGACCAAAAACAAATCGATTCAGAGCGCATTGGAATTTATGGCGGATCTTATGGTGGATTTATCACATTAATGGGATTGTTAACCAAGCCTGGGGAGTTTGCGTGTGGAGCCGCTCTGCGTTCTGTTACTGATTGGGCGCATTATAATCACGAATACACCAGTAATATTCTAAACTACCCTGAAACAGATCCACAAGCTTATCGCCGAAGTTCGCCTATTTATTTTGCTGAGAATTTACAAGATCCTTTGCTCATTCTTCATGGAATGGTAGATGATAATGTCCAATTTCAGGATGTTGTACGATTGAGTCAACGGTTTATTGAATTAGAAAAAAAGAACTGGGATTTGGCCGTTTTTCCTGTTGAAAACCATGGGTTTAAAGAGTCTTATTCATGGCATGATGAATACCGAAGAATATTTGAATTATTTGATAAATACTTGAAAAAATGATTGTTCGAGAACTAAAAAGTATCGAGGAAATGCTTAAATATCTAAAAGTTTTGAATGAGCTTTATCCATACTTAACCGAGGAAGAATACGAGGCAGATTTGAGAGAAATGCTACCACATAATTATGGTCAAGTAGCTGTTTTTGATGGTGATGAGTGCCTCGGAATAAGTGGCTTCTGGATTGGAAAGAAATTATGGTGTGGAAAATACCTTGAATTGGACAATATAGTAGTAAGTTCAAAGCACCGTTCAAAAGGAGTTGGAAAATTAATCTTCGATTATTTAAGAAATAAAGCAGAAAATAGTGGTTGCACAATGATGGCTCTCGATTCATATACCACAAACTTCAAAGCACATAAAATGTTTTATAACGAAGGATTTGCACCACGAGGGTTTCATTTCATACATATTATCGACGAAAAAGGAGTACGGGGATAATTGTTAAAAAACGACAAAGGTGTAGATGCGAAAAATAAATTGACTAATTTTGTCATGAAATTTTTTGTCATATGAGTTTAATTAATCAAACTAGGAAATCGAAAAACTTAAAAATAAATGACCTAGCTGCCATGTTAGATATCGATTCAAGTTTGATGAGTCGCATTCTAGCTAATAAGCGAAAGCCAACTCGTCAACAATTACATAAAATAGCCAATATTCTAGAAATTAGCTACTTAGATTTAATGAAAGAATATCTAATTGATGAAGTCGTTGATTTATTAAAAGAATATCCGCAAATGGCACGAGAAATTCTTGATGTAGCCGAAGAAAGAGTTAGTTATTTGAACAGTGATCAAAAGTTTAATGTAATTAAACTTAGCTTAGAATTAGAAAACAGATTAAAAGAAATCGATAAACTAAAACGTAAATGGGACAAATGCAGACCACTTAATCAACTTCAATTACGAAAAATGGAAGAGTATTTTCATACGTCTTATACATTTGAAAGTAATCGAATCGAGGGCAATACACTTTCATTGCAAGAAACACATTTGGTTATCAATGAAGGAATTACCATTGGAGGCAAGAGTATGCATGAGCATTTAGAAGTCATTAATCACAAAGAAGCCATTGAATTAATTCAAGATATTGTTTTAAACAAGATCCCATTTAATTCTTATAGATTAAATCAATTGCATCAATTAGTTTTAAAAGGAATTGACAATCAAAATGCAGGAAAATACCGAAATGTCCCTGTTCGCATATCAGGAAGTTCACACTTACCTCCTGAGCCATATCTTCTAGAAAAAATGATGGAAGATTATTTTCTATTTTATGAATCAAACAAAAATAGGTTGCACCCCATTATTTTAGCAGCTGAAATGCATGAAAGACTAGTTTCTATTCACCCTTTTATCGATGGCAATGGCAGAACATCACGCTTGGTTATGAATCTCATTCTCTTGCAAAATGGATATACAATTGCTAATTTAAAAGGAAGTCTTGCAGACAGAATGAGTTATTATAATGCATTAGAAAAAGTTCAAGTAAATCATGAAAGCGACGATTTTTTCGAACTAATTATCAAACATGTTGAAGAATCTTTAAAAGAACATATTCATTTATCCGGTAATTAACCCACTTCAGAAACTAAAAGGTCTATATTTAATGACTAATCATGGTTTTAGGAAATTAATGAAATAAAAAAAATTGAATACTCTCAAATACATTAGTTAGCGATTGTGAAAAAATGTTTTGATTTAAAAGAAATCTTACTTAAACAACTCAATCATAACATTTCCTCTTGAATAGTTCGATAAATTCATGATTTCTGAGATCGTAGCATGTATATCAATCAGTGATCTAGATTGTGAAAGCTTAATGTTTTTCTTAAAATCTGGCCCCATGGCGTAAAACATGATGTGCCTACAACCGTCACAACCATCTCCGTGATGTTGAAAATCTGAAGTATGCCTGCCATGATCATTTGTTACAAACAGTGTGGTTTTTCCAGCCATCTCGGGATCTTGTTGGATTGTATTCCAAACCTGAAAAATATACTCATCACTCTTTTTTATTGAATTAAGATAAGCTGACCAATTATTTTGATGACCATAAAAGTCCGGATCTTTCAAATTAATCAACATCAAATTCGGTTTGTATTTAACCAAAACTTTGGTGGCATGAGAAATAGTTAAGGAATCATTCCTATAACCGGTAAAATTTCCGTTTACACCGCAATCTGTTTGAGGCTGGAATTGGTCTTTCCATTTCCCTTCCTTGCAATTACTTAATACTTCTAGCTTATCCTTACTCGAAATAACCCAAGCACTGTTTAATAATAGTGGATTTTTTTTCATCCAATCCTGAAAGTAAGAATGATAGGACGGGAGTTCTTGTCCTGAGTTGTTTATGTTATTCTCGTAAAACCCTGTTGTGATTGCCACATGACCATTCGTTGTATTGGTAATTCCCGAATTATAAAAGGCCGTGTTTACAACACCAAGGTTCTCAAAATAATTATGTAAATACGGTATATGTTGAAATGAAGAATCTCCCCATGTTTCAGAAAAACGGGCACCGTCTATTACCAAAACCACACAATATTTTGTAAGGTACTGTCTTTCTTTAACCTTGTCACTTGTGCATGACAAAACCAAAATTAAAACATGAATTACGAGTAAAAATCTGAGCATATGTAAAAAGAATACAAATTTATTCAAATTTTTAGTGTTAATCTGAAGTTCAATAAAATAGCATTGTACAAGTAATGCTTTAATTCTCTCAATGTTAGTAAAGGCAAGAGCTATTACAAAGCAATCAACAAAAGAAATTAAATACGTGAGATACCATTTTCAATTATTTCAGATTTCGAGTTTTTATCATGAATTAATTGACATGTTTGACGTTTTTTGACAGACTCACCATGGAATTAAAATAACTTTTTACCTAATAAGAAAAATGTATAAAATACGAACCTATTATAATTTCAACGAATCAGATAATCAAGATTTATACTAGCTCGAAAAATATTGTGAACTCCTTGAAAAATTTAGATTCCAATAATAAAAAAGGCCATCAGTATATTGACAGCCCTAGATTTTTTTTTAACTGGTTATTAGTCAAGCGAACCTATCATTTTGGAAGGATCAACGTACAGATCATATTCTTCAGAAGTAACATGACCTAACCCAACAGCCGCTTCCTTCAAAGTTGTACCATTTTTATGAGCGTACTTAGCAATTTCAGCAGCTTTATAGTACCCGATTTTTGTGTTAAGCGCAGTTACCAACATGAGTGAATTATCTAAATGCTTTTTTAGTTCAGGCAAATTAGCTTGAATTCCATTGGCACAATTGTCAGTAAAAGACACGCATGCATCACCAATCAAACGAGCTGATTGTAATACGTTGTATGCAATAACAGGCTTAAATACGTTTAATTCAAAATGACCATTTGATCCCGCTATTGAAACTGCAACGTCATTTCCCATAACCTGAGCACAAACCATTGTAAGTGCTTCTGGCTGCGTTGGATTAACCTTACCTGGCATAATTGAAGAACCTGGTTCATTATCGGGAATTATAATTTCACCAATTCCACAACGCGGACCTGACGATAACATTCGAATATCATTTGCAATCTTCATAAGTGAAACTGCGCTTCTTTTAAGCGCTCCAGACAATTCTACCATTGCGTCATGTGCAGCTAATGCTTCAAATTTATTTTTTGCAGTAACAAAAGGAAGACCTGTAAACTCGGCTATTTTTTTTGCGACTAATACGTCATATCCTTTTGGTGTATTAAGACCTGTTCCTACAGCTGTTCCGCCAAGTGCAAGTTCAGCAACCATTTCGAGCGCATTGTTAATTGCTCTTATTGAATTGTCAATTTGTGCAACATATCCACTAAATTCTTGACCAAGGGTAAGTGGAGTTGCATCCATAAAATGAGTTCTACCCGTCTTAACAATATCTTTAAATTCTACTACTTTTTGTTGCAATGAATCTCTTAGTTTTCGTAGACCTGGCAAGGTGACATCAACTGTTAGTTTATAAGCAGCAATGTGCATTGCCGTAGGATACGTATCATTGGATGATTGCGATTTATTAACATCATCATTAGGATTTAAAACTTTATCTTCATCCAATAAGTTTCCTCCTTGAATAACATGGCCTCTGTTTGCAATTACTTCATTGCAATTCATATTCGATTGTGTTCCAGAACCAGTTTGCCAAACAACCAGTGGAAACTCTTCATCATGTTTTCTATCTAGTATTTCATCACAAACCATTGAAATTAAATCTCTCTTTTCAGCAGACAGAACACCCAATTCACAATTCGCATGTGCAGCTGCTTTTTTCAAATAACCAAATGCATAGATAATTTCAATTGGCATAGATCCTTCCGGTCCAATTTTGAAATTATTGCGTGATCTTTCAGTCTGTGCACCCCAATATCTGTGTGATGGAACTTTAACCTCACCCATGGTGTCTTTTTCAATTCTGTACTCCATATTTGTTTGTTTATTCGTTTTATTTATTAATTTTACGGCATTAAAGAACAAAAGTAATACAAGATGAGCGTATTTGGAATAGTTTTATTTTTATTAATATTCGGAATGGCATTCTGGATGTTATTATTCTTATTAGGATTTATCGTTCCTTATTGGATCACGTTAGGAGTTATTGAAAAATTAAGACCGAAAAGAATATTAGACGATCCTAAAGCCTAAAATTAAAGCGCATTAATTTTTTGTTCTGAAAATTTTGCATAAAAAATCGGCAAACAGTTTTTATTTCCACAAAATTTACTACTTTTGCCGTCCGTTCTTTGAACTTGGTGGGATGGGTGAGTGGCTGAAACCAACAGTTTGCTAAACTGTCGTACGGGAAACTGTACCGCGGGTTCGAATCCCGCTCCCACCGCAACAAAGTTAAGGTGAGTGGATGAGAAGCCGAAGGGGTCGTCCCAAAGGCAGAAAGTTTAAATGAAATTATAAAGTTTTAAAAACGTTTAAAACTGTTTTAGAAAAGTTGGTGAATAGTTCGGGGCGTAGCGTAGTCCGGTCATCGCGCCTGGTTTGGGACCAGGAGGTCGCAGGTTCGAATCCTGCCGCCCCGACAAGGGGGATGAGAAATCATCCCCCTTTTTAGTTCATTAGGTCCCGTAGCTCAGCTGGATAGAGCAACTGCCTTCTAAGCAGTAGGTCTTTGGTTCGAATCCAAACGGGATCACTTGAATTGCCTCACAGAAATGTGGGGCATTTTTGTTTTTTCAGGATATTCAATTTGATTGCACTAGTTAAAAATGAAATTCGATAAAAGATACTAACCATTACATCGATCTAATTCCAGTTAGTTGGGATCAAGTCAAAAAGTTGGGGATAAACATTTAATTCTTGACAAATGGAAAAGAAAGCACCAAAATTTTAGGAACATTTCACAATAACGATTAAAGAATAATAATGACCTTGGATTTTTAGGTTTTCAAGCTGCACTGAGTTTCGTGATTTTAGAGGAATCCAGAGGATCACTGATAAAACAGAAACTAAGAAGGTGCAGAAAAGGGTTTGGATAGAATTAGATTTGAATTTGAAAATGGATCGCCGAACCCAGAAAAATCCAAAGTCTTGATTTTATTAG
>JBIKQS010000027.1:0-14215 GCA_044349575.1 Crocinitomicaceae bacterium | reverse complement strand
ACAGCGGTCCTTCGGAGGTACTCAACTTTGAACTCGTACAGAGCCTGCGAAGTATCAAGGAAAAAAGTGGAAAATTATTCATTAAAAATATTCCTCCCCACCTTTTGGTTATGATCCGTTAGTTAATGCAACTATTTTCTGTAATTTCATGTCCTTCAATGTACTAAACTTATTTTTATGAAAAAAATCCTTTTGATTTGTCTCTTCTTTATCTCGTTGAAAGGTGTTTACGGGCAAATAAGTGCCATGAACATTATTGGTCCATCAACAATAACAACGTGTGACAGTATTTTAAATTTTTCTGTATACAATGTGCAGGCTCCAGCAAATCCTTCAGGAGATTTTAATTTAATAGCGAGTAATATAAATACGGGAAGTTACGCACTTGTATTCTCGGTTGATTGGGGGGACGGAACAACATCAACGTATCAAGGAACTGGGAATCCATTTAATATTGGGAGTCTAATTTCATTCAATCCACCTATACAACATACCTATTCAGTAGATGGGACATATACGGTCGTATTGGTTTACACTAGTACGAATGGCGGACCTGCAGGTTCACTTACATTTAATTACACACGTATCAGTTGTGGAACTATGCTCGTACCTACAACTGGTGCTAGTTCAGTTTTATGTGGGGCAAATGTAATGCTATATGATGCAGGTGGTCCTAACGGAAATTACAATTCAAATAGCTCAGGATATACCATTTTAACAAATTCAGGGAGCTCGCAAATCACAATCACTGGCAATTACACTTATTTGGAAACTACTTTCGATACACTTAAAATCTTTGCAGGAAGTGGAATCGGGGGTCAACTCCTATACGCATACAATGGTTCTAGCGGAGGTTCAATTACCCCTTTTACATCACAACCAGGACAACCAATTACTGTTCAGTTAGTTTCAGATGCAACTGTGGTTGGCGCTGGATTTTCACTTCAAGTGCAATATACTGGAAGTTGCGCACCTATTTCTGCTATGATTTATGCAATAGCTCAAGTTGATTGTAACAATGATGGTACAATCGATTCAACGTTGACAAATGGTGTTCCGATGATTGTATATTCAACTAGTAATTCATATACCGGTATAACACAAAACGGAAGCTTTATGCTGCAAAATATTTCAGCAGGAAATTATTCTGTTGCAGTAGATCCAAATTGGTTGAACGCGAATGGATATATTCTCAATTCAATAAATCCCTCTATGCTTTCAATTACAAGCGGCGGAGCTTATACATTTGCACTTTCGCTGGGTTGTGCCACTAGTAGTTCATTACAATGCCTTTCAGGAACCATTTATTACGATTTAAATGGAAATGGCGCATGGGATAATGGAGAAAACGTGGTATCAAACGCTGCTGTAAATATTAATTACAATGGCCAAAATTATTTAACATATAGCAATACGAGTGGTAATTATTCAATCACTTACAATGGGAACACAGGTGATTCTGTATGGATTGGTCTGAATTCAAATTGGTTAAATTCAATCGGATGTTCACCTACATTTACTCCCGGTCTCTATGTTTTAAGTGCTCCATGTACTCCAGGAATGCCCCCAGCCTCAATAAATCTCGGAGTAAATTGCGGTTCTAATTTACCCAATAATTGCTACAGTGGATATGTTTTCTGCGATGCTAATGGTAATGGAATAATGAATGCTGGAGAGCTACCAATTCCATTTGCACCGGTATATTTGGGAGTTTCCCCAAACAGCAACAGTAGTATTACAGTATATACTGATTCAACAGGATATTTTAGTTATTGTGGGCAAATAGGGACATCAAATACTGCGATTGCTTGGCTGAATTCTCGATGGTTGGCTTATCAAGAATATACTGCCAATTCCAGCCTTATTACACTTGTGGGTTCTGCGACAGGAAATAATCAACCGGGATTTTTCGCGGTTAATTGTGGAGGAATTTCTTGCACAGATCTTTGGACCACTGTTACTCCATGGATTGGTTATTATCAAAACACCACAGCACAAATAAAATTGAGTTGGGGAAATTACGGGCCTATTTCTGCGGGGAATTATCAACTTACACTAACCTATCCAATAGGTGTAACTGTGAACCTTGCATCCATTCAAAATTCGGGTTATACCATTTCGGGAAATACAATTACTTGGAACTTAGCTAATTTAAATGCAACATTTACAAACCATGATTTTATTTCATTTCAGCTGCCTAGTGGACTAATAAATGGCGCACAGCACTATTTTACATCAACTATTTCACCCATCAACTCAACGGATTGTAATCTGGTAAATAATTCTAGTTCTTTGCTTCAAATTTTGGGTAATAGTTACGATCCAAATGATAAGACTGTTCAACGCTCTGATTTTTACACGACCACACCAATTTCAATGGGTGCTGAAATTTTAGATGCAAATCAACAAGATGTATTGACGTATACTATTCGTTTTCAAAATACTGGTACTGCTCCAGCACAAAATGTCTATATCTTAGATACTTTAAGTAGCAATTTGAACTGGTCGACGTTCAGTTTAATAAATGCTACACATCCTGTTCAAGTGGTTCATCAACCGAATGGACTTGTTCGTTTTGAATTTAATCAAATTTGGTTGGCTGATTCAACCACCAATGAGCCTGAAAGCCATGGAAGCCTAGTTTATCGGATTACTGAAAAATCAACGTGTTTAGCAGGTTGTGAAATTAAAAATACCGCATATATCTATTTTGATTGGAATGAAGCAATTATTACCAATACAACCTATAATGTGAACGAAAGCATAAATGGAATTGATCAGGATGAAACAAATGACTGGGTTCTTTATCCAAATCCAGCAAAAAATTCTATTCAAATTAGAGGTTTGGAAACCTTTAAATATGAAATTTATGATTTCGCTGGAAAATTGCTATTGCATGGAGAAGGTACAGAAAATGAAAAACTTGACATAAGAGAATTAATGACAGGGGCATATATTCTTACGATTAAATCTGAAAACGAAAACGTAAGGGTTGTTCGATTTGTAAAAAACTAAAGAATATTAGTATTGAAAACAATTAGTAATCAATTACTCGATTGAATTTATTAACAAAATTCATAATTGATTTCTTTTTTTCGACTTAAATATCGTATTCAATACAACACCAAGTAAAATAACTAAAACACCTATCATTACGACGGAATTCAACCGTTCATCGAGAATGAGATAACCCACTAATAAGGCATAAATAGAGCCTAAATATTGAAAAGGCATTATGAGGGAAGAACTTTCATAATGTAAGGCCCTAGTTAGAGAAATTTGAGCGATTTGGGTACATATTCCAATGAGTAATAATATCAACCATTCTATTCCAATTGGCATAACAAAGTCAAAAAGGCACCAAAAGGACATGACTGGAATGGCAAGCATCGGAAAATAACTTACGATATTTATGGGTTTATCGGTTTCTTTTAATTTCACGATTGCAACGTATGCAATTCCTGAAAATGAAGCTGATAACACACCAAATCCTAGCCAAAAAGGATCTAATACCAAGGTTGAGTTGGATTCAAACCAATTGTTGAAACCAATAAGAAATACCCCGGAAAAGGCCAGCAAAACAAACAACCATTGAATTTTCAAGATTTTTTCCTTAAGTATAAACAATGCAAAAATCATTGTGAAAATTGGTGCTAAATACTGAATGGTAGAAGCAACAGCAATTGGCATGTGCTGAATGGATTGAAAAAAAATTGTTAAGGCCAACATCCCACTAATTCCTCGGATGGTCAACCACTTTTTATTATTTCCAAAAAATGGAAGTCCACGGTAAACAATAATACTAGAACTTATACCAAATGAAATGATAGAACGAGCTAAGACCAATTCATGGGCAGGAATTTTTTGTAACCCTGGAATAACCGTGTTTGACGGACCAATGCCAAATAATTTGACGAAAAAATTGACTACTAAAAAAGATAGACCAGATAAAATAATATAGAAAATTCCTTTTTTCAACCTGCACAAAAGTACACGTATATTGTACTGAAAAAGTATGTTTCAATTATTAATTCAAAACTTATTTGTGTGAAAAAAAATAGGCCACTCGCATGAGCAGCCTATCTCTATCAAATTTATTGAAGATTAGTCATTTTTTACAATCATCAACTTCACAATATGTTTTTTTGATCCATTTTCTACAGAAACAAAGTAAATACCTTCAGATGAATTTTCTAATCCAATTGTGTTTTTTAGTATTTGTTCATCCTTCTTGATTTTCTCCTGATGAACAATTCGTCCGTAAGAATCAGTAACAGAAACGGAATAATCGCCAAGAATCTCTGAATCAATTAAATACGTAAAAGAACCATTTGAAGGATTTGGATAAACATCAATGAAATCAGTTTGTGTAATTTCCTCAAGCTCTTCTGCTCCCTCAACTTGTTTAAAGGCAGTACTTGAAATATCCGCTTTCAAGGTATAACATGTACTCGCGTTGAAGGCACCATTGTATCCATACACACGAATATAATAAGTTCCGACTGGAGCGTTATTGTATTTTATTTGCTCAACTGCATTTCCTCCATTTGCAGAGGTAAACAACAATGTACCAGCACTATTATACAAACGTAAGTCATAATCAGCAGGAAGATTAGATAATGTGACACGAATATTCTTTGCAGTTGAGGTATTTGAAAATTTAAACCAATCAACATCCGTACTTGTATTTAATAAAGCTGAAATGTTAGCATTCACCGATATGGTTTTGGCTGCTGAAAGTGAATTATTCGATTCATAAGTATCTGTGCATGATGTTGAAACAGCTGCTTGTGTTGTAAAGTTAGCCCCAGCCGTATAAGCACTGCTGCCACTTGAACAATTTGTTCTTACTTGCCAATTGTAGCTTGTTGAAGAAGTTAGTCCTGTGAAATTGTAACTAGCATTTGTGGTAGAAACTGTTGTCCATGAGGTAACTGTTGATTTTTTGAATTGAAGTGTATAACTCGTTGCACCGGTTACAGCCGCCCATGAAACGGATGCTGTCGTTGTTCCTACCGCAGTGTTTGATAAGCCTGTAGGAGCTGAACAAGTAGTTCCCGTTGTTCCAGCTTGAATGGAAAGTGTATAATCTTCAACCTCACCATACGTAAAAGCTTCACATGGTCCAGTAATAGCTCCGTCTTTCATCATTACTCGCATTCGAACATTTCCTGTAATTGCTGTAGTTGGGATTGTAATTGATGCAGTAACAGCTGCTGTTGTACCTGGTGAAGAATAGACTAATTCCCCAGCATCCACAAAATCTAAATCTCCATTATAATCGATGTAAACGTTGAAGTATTCTGGATATGTTGTACTTGCGAAAGTAGGCGTAAGTTTTAACGTATGTACACTTCCTTTATTTACAGTTGTTAATATTGACGTATAATTCGCATACCCGCCACTTCCAGTTGTTGTATTGTTAATGGTATTGAACTTTACATTTGAAATCCATTCGAACTGGGTATTACTTCCCGTCGCAGCGCAATATGTTGGTGTCGTAGTTCCTCCTCCACCAGAAGTTCCCGAACATCCAGGCGACGTTGCCAAACTTGCCCTTGCTCCACCGGAAACAAACAAGGCTTGCATTCGTGCCTTTTGACCATTGGAGAACATTTGCATACACGCGTCATCAACATAATCCATGTAATTCATAAACATTTCTGCTGAAACGCCACAAGAATTTGATCGTGGATGTGAAGGACATCCATAATTGGAAGTATTGTGTACAGGAGTATCAGAAACTAAATCACTACCGCATGTAGCATCTCCCCAAATATGGCGTAAATTCAACCAATGACCCACCTCGTGTGTAGCTGTTCTACCTCTGTTAAATGGTGCTTGAGCTGTCCCAGTTGTACCAAAACAAGTGTATCCAACAACAACCCCGTCGGTAGCAGATGCGCCTCCCGGAAATTGTGCATATCCCAAAATACCCCCACTCATATTACACACCCAAATATTTAAGTATTGATTCGTAGGCCATGCATTACTACCTCCAGAAGATGCATACTTAACACCGTCGTTGGTCGAAAATGAAGTTTGACTCGTTTGAACCCTTACAATTCCTGTTGTAGCATTTCCACTTGGATTTCTATTTGCCAAACAAAAATTAATTTCAGCATCGGCTACTAAACTTGAAAATGTTGATGGTATTAAATTCAAATCTGCATTTAATTTTCTGAAATCTTGATTTAAAACGTTCAATTGCGATTGAATTTGTGCGTCTGAAATATTTTGTGCTGATGTATTGTAAACCACATGAACAACAACCGGTATCGTAATAACCGCTTTATTTTGATTAACTTTTCCAGATGAAATAGCATGGTTTGTAAATTGTTCGATTTTTTCAATACGCTCAAATAAATGCGGATCCTCCATTAATAATCGCTCATGATTTTCCATTGTATGACAAGAACGCTGCTGACCAAAAGAAACCAAAGAGGTTAATAAGGACAAAAAGAATACAAGTTTTTTCATAATTTAGTTTTTTTTCAAAAATAACTATTTCCATTTATAATCAAGAAGTTAAGTAATTAAAATTGAAATTTTATTTCCACAAAAAAAATTTAAAAGTGGTCATCCAATTTTTTAAAGTTAATTTCGTTTATTCTTTTTATCACAAATGAGTCGACTTTTAGTTTTAATCATTTTTATAGTATCATTTTCAACTTTTGGACAAGTTAATCAGGTTGAGATTTCAGGAATTTGTGTTGACAAAAAAGGTTCGGCAATTGCGGATGTATTTATTAAATATTCCGGTAAAAACCCGGGTATAACCTATTCTGATTCTCTCGGATATTTTCAATTTTCTGCTTCTCAGAATGATACACTTTCCATTTCTTTTAAAGTAGAGGAAACAATCACTCAAAAACTCATTACAAAGGCGGAAAAAACCATTATCTTGAAGCCTATTCAATTCAATTTCATCCAACAAAAAGAGTTTCTACTAAACCAAGAGAAGAAAGATCCGTTCGAATTGACAAAACTTCCACTTCAAGACGTCAAATTGATGATTAATACTGAAAAGTTTTTAACTCTAATTACCTCAGCTTCTTCTAATAATGAGTTGACCAGCAATTACAATGTTCGAGGAGGAAATTACGATGAAAATTTGGTTTATGTCAATGGATTTAACGTATACAGGCCTTTCCTTACGAGAAGTGGTCAACAAGAAGGAATGAGTTTTATTCATTCAGCCTTAGTTGAAGAAATTCGTTTTTCAGGTGGTGGTTTCGAAGCAGAATACGGCGATCGTCTTAGTTCTGTTCTAGACATCAAATATAGAAAACCCTCTACTTTTACTTCTTCTGCTGTTCTATCTATGCTTGGAGTGGAATCTCATATCGAAGGAAATCTCTCAAAAAAAACAGATTATTTAGTTGGGGCACGATTCAGATCCAATGGCTACTTTCTCAATTCACTTCCAACTCAAGGTCAATACAATCCCGTTTTTGCAGATGGACAATTTCTAATTAACCATCAACTTTCCAAAAAACTGGTATGGTCAACACTTGGTCATTATTCCACAAATCGCTACAGTTTCAGTCCTCAAACTCAAAAAACAGATTTTGGAGTAGCTAATGAAGCATACACTTTCATGATTTACTTTGATGGTCAAGAGCGTACTTCATTTGAAACGATGATGGGTGGAACTTCACTGAAATATCAGCCAACAAAACAAACAAATCTTGATTTTTACGCGACTATTTTCAATACCGATGAAAAAGAATATTTTGACATTTTAGGTCAATACTTTATAAACCAATTGGAAAACGATCCTTCCAAAGAAGAATACGGGGATTCTATTGCAGTGATAGGAGTTGGTTCTTTTTTAAATCATGCTAGAAATCGTCTAAATGCCACAATTTTCAATGTATATCACGACGGGGAACATCAGTTCAATGTTCGAAAAACCTTCACGAAGAAATTTGAAAACACACTCAAATGGGGAGTAAACTACCAATACGACTTGTTCAAAGATAGTTTGAGCGAATGGAAATTGATTGACTCAGCAGGATATAGTCTACCACAGGCTGATCCAGGCATAGTTGAACTTTTCGAAACCATTAAAGGATCCCAAAATGTGAAAGGACAACGCTACACAGGTTATGTTCAATGGAATTTTATTCGCTCCGCTGTAAAAAGAAATTACGTAGCAGAAGCCACAAAAATTGAACGAACAAAAGATGGTAAAAATCCTGTGCTTTATAGAGATACAGTTGCTGAGTCGGCAACGCGTTTTGCGATGTCTATGGGTGTTCGTTCTGGTTACACCTCCATTAATGATGAATTTTATGTTACACCGCGAATGAATTTTCAATATTATCCTCGCTCTTACATGGTCTTGGGAGATAATGTTGTTCGAAGAAATAATAGTTTTAAATTTTCAACAGGATTGTATTACCAACCACCATTTTACCGGGAATTTAGGCGATACGACGGATCTGTTAATTTTAATGTTAAAGCTCAAAAATCCTTTCATGCCGTTTTAGGAGGCGAATACTTTTTCCCGATGTGGAAACGTAAAACACCCTTTAAATTTACCTCAGAAGTCTTTTACAAATACATGTGGGATATCAATCCGTATGAAATTGATAACGTGAGAACCCGCTATTTTGCCACTAATGATGCAATAGCCTATGCCTATGGGTTAGACCTAAATATTCATGGTGAGTTTGTTGAGGGAATTGAGTCATTTTTCAAAGTAGGACTTTTATCGGTGAAAGAAGACATCAAAGGAGATTCGTACAAAGAATATTACAACGCTGCAGGCGAGAAAATCTTGTTTGGCTATTCCGAAGATCAAGTGGTTGTTGATTCGGCTACATTCTATCCTGGTTTTATACCGCGTCCAACCGATCAATTATTGACAATTGGTGCTATGGTACAAGATCGCATGCCCGGATTTGAACGTTTCAGTGTGCAGATGGGGCTTCAATTTGGAACTGGTTTACCCTATGGTCCACCTGATGTGAATCGCTACAAAGATACCCTTCGGCTAAAATCCTATTTTAGGGTTGATTTGGGAATGTCTTATGATTTACTCTACGGTGACGAATCAAAAAACAAAAAACTCAGAAAACACTTTACAAATGCTAAAGTAAGTTTGGAAATTTTCAATTTGTTGGGTATAAAAAATGTTATGTCAAAACAGTGGATTCAAGATGTCAATGGAATTTATTTTTCTGTACCCAACTATTTGACCAATCGCAGAATCAACTTAAAATTAATTGTAAATATTAAATAAAACTGGATGATTGAGGTATCTGAATTAAAAAAAGTATTTCCGCTTACCAAACAGCAAAGAAGCGAATTACAAACAACGGAAAGTTTCTCCACTGCGGTTGATTCAATTTCATTTTCTTGTCAGCCAGGCAGAGTTTATTCGCTTCTAGGTCCAAATGGTGCAGGAAAAACAACTACTTTACGGATGATTGCAACCATTTTTCAACCTACATCGGGTAGTATTAAAGTTTGTGGCCATGATACAGTAAAGGAATCAGAAATTGTTCGTAAAAAAATTGGGTTTTTAACCGGTTCTACGGGCTTATATGGGCGATTAACACCAAATGAATTAATTTCCTATTTCGCTGAACTTTATGGAGTTTCAAAAAATGATTTGGCATTGAGAAAGCAAAAGTTGTATGACCTTTTGGATATGCACGATTTTCAAAATAAACGCATTGCAAAATTGAGTACTGGAATGAAGCAAAAAGTTTCAATTTGTCGCACTATGATTCACGATCCAGAGGTGGTGATTTTTGATGAGCCTACTAGTGGATTGGATGTAATAACTGCCGAAAATATCATTGAACTTATCAAAGAATGCAAAATTCAAGGGAAAACAGTGATTTTTTCAAGTCATATCATGAGCGAAGTAGATTTGTTATGCGACGATTTAGCGATAATAAATAAAGGGAAATTACTTTTTCAAGGCACGATGGAGGATTTCAGAAATAATATGCAAGCAGAAAACTTAACTGCTGAATTCATCCGAATTGTACGAAATTCTTAAAAGACAAAAACATGATTTTTACCATATTTAAAAAAGAATTAAAAGAAACATTGAGAGACAGACGGACGCTTTTAATGATGATCGTCATACCCGTTTTGATTATTCCTGTTATCCTGAATATTTCAGTGGGGATTATGTCAAATGTTGAAAAAGAAGCAGCAGCCAAAGAATTGCGCATTGGAATTGTTGGAACCAAGGATTCATTTATCGCCAAAGAGATAAGCGCTGCCCCTAGTACTTTGGGCAAGAAAAAAATACGCTTTTATGCGAATAGTGCAGCCTTAAACGCTGATTTAAAAAAAGACAGCTTAGATTTGGGTATTCTTTCCGACCGGAGCATTGAAGAAAAGTTACAAGCAAAAATACCCGCTTCCATCATTTGGTACTTTGATGGATCTGAAATGGGAATGCAAGAGCGCGCTCAGGCATACATGCAATTTTTAGAAACAAAATTAGAGAAGCAACGCATGGAGGAGTTAAAAATCAATCCCACGCAAATAAAACCTTTGGTTCCCGTTTACCAAAATATTGCATCTGATAAAGAAATGATCGGAAAATTAGCGGGTGGATTTTTACCTTATATTTTCATTGCGTTTGGTTTTATGGGTTGCATGTACCCGGCAATTGACCTATTTACAGGAGAAAAAGAACGTGGAACTATTGAAACAATGCTTGTTGTTCCCGTTGCTCGATGGAAAATTCTTTTTGGTAAAATGGGTGTTGTGATCTTATCTGGATTATTGGCATCTACTTTTTCACTACTTGGTCTTTATTTTTCAATCAATTACACAGATACTATTAATGTTCCAGAAATCACGAACGTTATTCAATCTATTTTAACAGTCAAATTCATTGTAATTCTTTTTCTGATGTTGATTCCGCTTACCGTATTTTTTGCAGGCGTTTTAATCCCTTTAGCCATTTATGCAAAATCATTTAAAGAGGCACAAAGTATCATCACGCCCTTAAATCTTGTCATGATTTTACCGGCTATGCTCGTAAGCTTTATTCCAACTTTTGAACTCACTTATGCAACTGCTTGTATACCTGTAATAAATATTGTGTTGGCTTCAAAAGATTTGATCGCCGGAACTTTAGACTACGGTATGCTCGCTGTAAGTTTTCTGGTAATGACAGCCTTTGCAGCATCCTCGGTGTATCTTTCAAACTATCGATTTGGCAAGGAGTCGAATGTGAGCAGTTAATTGAATGAAATTGGAATTAAAAATGCCTGAAACTACTTTTTTGTCTATCTCAAAAATAGGTAGACCTAAATAAGTTTTACATATCAAAAACATATAACTTATTCTCCTTTTTATTTAAGTAAATAATTTCGCTGCACTCGTACTTTTGACAAAAATCGAGGTATGAGGTTTGGTTGGCTTTTTCTTAGTGTTTCTATTCTATATTCATGCAATTCCAAACGTGAATCAACTAAACCCAAGAGAGAAACATTAATTAATACGGTTTATTCAAGTGTCACCATCGAACCGGATAATGTCTACAAGGTAAATTCCACCTTTTCAGGGAACATTGAAGATATCTTAGTTTATGAGGGTGATTTGGTTAAAAAAGGAGATATCCTTTTCATTCTTGCTAATAAACCCATTCGCTTAAACCAAGAAAATGAGGAGTTAAATCAATCTTTGCTATTACAATCGTACAAAGGAAAAGCTAATGTCTTGGAGGATTTAAAACTTGAATCTCAATCGGCTCGTATAAATTTTCAAAACGACTCTTCGAATTATCTTCGTTTTCAAAAACTCTATCAGCAAAATGCCTGTTCAAAAATAGAACTAGAAAAAGCACAAATCGCTTATCAACTTTCAAAAAGCCAATTAAAATCAGCCCACAATAAAATTACTAGAAAGGAAAATGAACTACATACGCAACTAAACCAAGCTCAAAACAATGTGCGTATTTCAAGTTTACGAACCGCAGATGGCATCATTTCCTCGCGTATTGACGGAAAACTTTTTCAACTTTTTAAGAAGAAGGGAGAATACGTTTCCTTGCAAGAACCCATTGCAATTATTGGAGATAAAGACAGGTTTTTACTCAAAATGCTGGTCGATGAAGTGGATATATCAAAGATTAAAGCAGGACAAAAAGTACTTGTGGAATTGGAAGCCTATAAAAATCAAGTTTTTGAAGCTCTGGTCTCTAAAATTTCTCCTAAAATGGATGAAAAAACACAAACATTTTTAATAGAGGCAAGATTTGTCAAAGTTCCTCCCAAGTTATACATGGGATTAACAGGTGAAGGCAATATTTTAATCGATTCAAAGCACAAAGCATTGGTAATTCCGCGCGATTATTTATTACCCGGAAATAAAGTGGAAACTGATAAGGGCTTGGTTTCTGTAAAAACAGGCATGGCAAACTGGGATTACATTGAAATTCTCTCGGGCCTTACGGAGAAAACTATTATTTACAAACCGAAATAAGCATGAATTTCCCACTATTATTGTCAATTACCAAGACTCAGATGCTGGCAAGAAAAAAACAATCGTTCATCGCAGCTTTAGGTGTAACTTTTGGAATTGGTGCATACATCATCATGATGAGTTTTATGAGTGGACTTAATCAATTATTAGACAACCTGATTTTAAACAGAACACCTCACGTTCATTTGTACAACGAGGTGAAGCCCTCTAAAAATCAACCGATTCAGCTTGCTCAAGATTATTCCAATCAACTAAAAATTGTTCAATCCATTAAACCCAAAAAACAGCAGCTTAAAATTCACAATGCACTACCGATTATTAAATACCTTGAATCAAAAAAAGAAATCAAAAGTATCACAGCACAAGTAAAAGCACAGGCTCTGTATTTAGGAGGGTCAAGTCAATTGAACGCCCTGCTAACAGGTGTAAATATTGAGCGAGAAGTTGAACAATATCATATTTCAGATTATATCATTGAGGGCAATGCACTTGAATTGATAAAAAATGATAAAGGAATTATTTTAGGCGTTGGGGTAGCAAAAAAACTATCGCTAAACCTAGGAGATTACGTCCAAATTGGAACGTTGAGGGGAGAAATTTTCCCGCTAAAAATTATAGGATTCTTCCAAAGTGGAATGACTGAAATTGACAACGTTCAAAGCTATGTGAATATCAAAATGGCACAGCGAATTATGGGTGAAACAAATGATTACATAACTGATATTTTGGTGAAACTACAAACAATGGAAACCGCACCAAAATATGCGAAAGAACTGGAAGGAAAGTTTTCCGTTACCGCATTGGATATTCAAACGGCAAATGCACAATTTGATACCGGCACATTTGTTCGAAATCTCATTTCATATGCTGTATCTATCACCCTATTAATTGTTGCTGGATTTGGTATTTACAACATCTTAAACATGTTGATTTTTGAAAAAATGAATGATATTGCCATACTCAAGGCTACCGGTTTTTCAAGTGCCGATGTCCGTTGGATTTTCATAAGTCAGGCAATAATTATTGGAATTGTTGGTGGCATCTTAGGATTGGTCTTGGGCTATTTTGTTTCTGCCTTAATAGATCGTACACCATTTAATTCTCATGCCATTCCAAACATGGATACATACCCCGTAAATTACAATCCAACTTACTATTTTATTGGGATTGCATTCGCAATGGTATCAACGTATTTTGCAGGATATTTTCCATCAAGGAAAGCAGGGAAAATTGATCCGGTAGATATAATCAGGGGACAATAATGCCAATTCTCGAAGCGAAATCCATTTCTAAATCATTTCACGTGCCGGTTGAGATGGAAATACTAAAAGACATTTCTTTCCAACTTGAAAAAGGAGAATTCGTTTCCATCATGGGCAAATCCGGCTGTGGAAAGTCTACCCTACTCTACATTTTATCTACAATGGATTCTGAATACTCCGGTGAACTATTCATCAATGATCAACTGATATCTGGACAAAAACCGCTTATTTTATCACAAATACGCAACGAAAAAATTGGCTTTGTTTTCCAATTTCACTATTTACTTTCTGAATTCACTGTGCTGGAAAATGTGATGCTTCCAGCAAAAAAACTGGGCAAAAAATCCTTGGCTGAGATTAAACACGATGCAATGACAAAATTAAAACTACTTGACATGGAAGACCAGGCATCGAAATTGACCTATCGTTTATCTGGCGGACAAAAACAGCGCGTTGCCATAGCTCGAGCCTTGATTAACAATCCCATT
>JBIKQS010000108.1:0-7623 GCA_044349575.1 Crocinitomicaceae bacterium | reverse complement strand
GTAGAATAACCGCATAAACCAATACAGAAACTAATGCCCACGTTTCTTTTGGATCCCACCCCCAGTATCTTCCCCAAGATTCGTTGGCCCAAATACCACCCAGGAAGGTTCCTATTGTTAACATAAACAACCCAATAGTCATGGTCATTTCTGAAACATACGTAAGTTCGTTGATGTTAATTGTTACCAATTCACCATTTTTCTTGGTTCTGAAAATGTATAATGTCAAATTTAAGATGGCCAATATAGCTGCTAATCCTAGGAAACCGTAGCTTCCCGTAATAATTGCAACGTGAATCATCAACCAATAGGATTTTAAAACGGGCACCAACGGTGTGATTTCTGGATCCAGTAAATTCATTTCGGTAACAAAAACCATCAACGAAGCTAAAACAGCTGTTCCAGCAATAATGACAGCATTTTTTCGCATAAAAGAAAAACCAGCAATCATTGTTACCCAAGCAATAAAAACGACTGCCTCGTAACCATTACTCCAAGGTGCGTGACCTGAAATATACCAACGCATGCCTAGTCCAGCACCGTGATAAACAAAAATTACAATTAATAAGAACAAAAGAATTTTTCTTGTCCATTCAAAAATGGTTAAAAATAAAGGGCTAGGTTTTTTAAATATTCGAATGAAAAATAAAACAAGCATTAAAAACCCAAGAAGGAGGTAACTCTTGTAAGTATTTTTGAATATCCCCATTTTATTGTATGAAACTTCCATTTTAACCGCTGTTTCGTCAGGAACGATGTTTTTGGCTACTTTACGTTGCCATTGCTTAAATTTATTCAATAAATCCGTTGCCTTTCCGTATTGCCCATCTTGCGCGGCTTGATTTATTGCTGTTAAATATTGCAACATCATAGTCGATGAAATCGAATCTGTTTTAGAAAGCTCTGAACTTAAAGGTGTGAACCAACGATTTTCTTTATCATTCGACTTTGGTACAATTTTCATGTAACGCCACATGAAAATAGCTTGAACAACTTCAAATTTTTCATTCAACTTAATCAATTTCTTATCGAACTCATTTTTTCGTGAATCTGCTTTTTTAAAGGCTTCTTCATACTGTTTTAACCATTTAAATTGACCATTAGCTTGATCCATTACATCCTCCAAACTTGCAAATTCATTTTTTAATTTCAACTGTTCTCTCAATTGTGCTGGAACCTGAATAATTGGTTCTTTCATCCAATGCATTGGATACATGTGCATACTCAAAACAGTTTGAACAGCATTGTAGTCTTTGTATTTATTTGAACGATAAATTTTTCGTATCAATTGATCGCACAGGGTATGAAAAGGAATAATTCTACCTGAAAAATCTTGCACAAGTAGCGTAGCTAACTCCTCAGAATGCTCTTTGGAAATCACTCTAAAAATAGGTTTTTCATTTGATTTTGCAGGAGCAACTGCTTCTTGATTACTTTCTGCTTCATTCGAGTGGTCATGTCCGCTGTGGTCATGTCCGCTGTGGTCATGTCCATCATGCATTTCATGATTGTGATCTTCATGAGATGTTGCATTTTGTGCATACGATACTTTCCCAATAACCAAAAATGCGATTAAGAAGATAGTTGCCAATTGACTTCTTTTTTCCTTCAACTTGCCTAATTTTCCATTCAAATCTTTGAAGCGACCTGTTTTTGCAAACAAGGATAAAATCATTCCAATAGACATTAATAAATAGCCTACGTATGTGATGTTAGTCCCCCACCAGTCATGATTCACACTCAAGCGAGTACCCTCTTCATTTTCGGGTGTTTTTGGATCATCCAGGTCATACGCAGATTGAAAAAAACGATATCCTTGATAATCAACAACGTTATTCATAAAAACTTTCACTTTTCGATTAACCTTGTTTTTTGGATCCTCGATTGTCAAGTCGCTTGAAAAGGAAGAAGGCGACTCCGAACCAGGATATTTATCCAATTTAAAATCGCGACAATTGATTGAAAACGGTAATTTTATTTCAACAGAACCATACTCCAATTCATAAGTCAATCCCTCAAAATTGAACATTGCTTTTTCAGGTATGGTATTCATTCCACCTTTTAATTGAACAATTTTCTTTGCATTCCCATCGGTAATTTCAAGCGTTAAGTAATCGCTACCTCTGTCTTTTTTCCCGGATGGAACGAGTGTTTTCTTCGCATTTTGTATCAGTTGCTTAAAAACAAATTGATTTTCACCCGATTGATACAACGTTGTAGTTTTAAATTCTACCCAGGTATTTTTAGGAATAATTTGATACAAACTATCTGGAATGGGAGCTCCAGTTTGTCTGGCTTTCTGCATTTCAGACATCGGTAAATAGCGAACATCCAAATCTGTTTTCATTTCAACCTTTCCACCGTTTTCGCGAACATCAATTCCTCCTTTAGGCGTATTTTTTTTCTCAAATGAAATTGGAACTGTACCCGCCATCAAAAAATCATTTTTTCCAACGTAATTAGATTGCATTCCATTGGTAACGATATCTAATACACTCGATTTAACTTTAGCATCAATCACAAGCGTATCGATCATTTTTGATTCAAACTTTACGTAGTTTATTTCGATCGGATTTTTATGATTTGGAAACTCAACCGGTACAGAAAAAGAATTAGAAGTAATCGTTGACATAAACATTTTCTCCTTGTATTTAAACTGCATTTTTCCATCGTTGATGCGTATATTCAAGTGTGGGTCTGCGGAATAAATATAATCCACAGATTGCCCCTCACGAATAAGCATCAATCCTTCAAAACTTATAAATCGTGTTACTCCAGCACCAATCAAAATGATTAAAAAAGATACGTGAAATGCTAACATTGCCATTTTTTCACGCTGAAACATTCGGTATTTAATGATATTGGAAATCAAGTTCATTCCGAGATAAACCAATAAAATCTCAAACCACAATGCATTGTAAATCAATATTTTTGCTGCTTGAATCCCATTGGCTGATTCAATAAATGTAGCGATTGCAATTGCGACTAAAAACACGATCATTGCGACCGACATCATGCGCATAGAGAAAAAGGCTTTTGAAAATTTTTCCATAAAATAGATTGGCTGCAAAATTACGGAATATAAAGAGATTTATTATCTAGTTTTAGATAGAAATAAAATACGAGTAGAATGAAAAACTTAGATTTCGAGCAGATTAAATTTTCTGCGATTAATTACATAATTGAATGACCACGCACTTTACGTTACAAGAAAAATCAACTTCAATTCATTGAGGTAATTATCTCCTGCATGTGTGCATGAATTTGAGACAAACTCTGAATAATACGCTGTAATTCAAGTTGATATTCATTCATGTTTTCTTCAGTCTTTTTTACAATTTCCCATTCTGTTGAACAGGAATATATTCGGGATGTACCTGTAGTAGATGTTTTAAAACTTGTTATTGACTGACTAATTTTAGTTTTCAAATTAGACACCTTCTTTTTTTCTTCTAAAACTTTGCTTAATTCCTCTTGCAATAATTTACATTTTTCGGCATGTGTATCTGTTTTCTTAGAAATTATTTGCGTTACTTCTGTTTCATTATTTTTCACCTTTAAAGCAAGCTCTTTTTCCTGATTCGTAAATTCTCCTTGTAAATCATCAAATTTCTTGTTGTAAATGGCAACATCCACATATTGAATGGAACCTAATTCTTTGGAAGTAAATTCCGAAAAATCAGACGCTATTTTCTTCAATGAATTCCCTTTTCTTTTAAAATCTTTAGATGCTCCTTTCAAAGCTTTTTTCGTCTGTTTCAGTTTTTTCCATTCATCGGAATTAGATTGAATTTGAGTTTTACCTTTTGAATATTTCAAAAAAACAGCGTATTCCGAGTTGACATTTGCCTTAATTTCATTTAATTCGGCCATGGAATTCTCCATACTTTCTAAATAATCCTTAGCTTTTTTGATGGCAAGAGTTTCTGAATTACATTTCATTGCTTTAAACTCATTTTGCGTTGTATTAATTTTATTTTGAGCTGTGGAATAATTTGAATTGATTTGAGAAACTGCATTTTTAAGATTTGTATCAATATCAGAAGTCTTATAGTAGAAGGTACAGGATGAATTTATAAGTGTTAAAAATCCAAGTAAACTGATGTATATCAATAATTTCATATCGTAAAATTTCAACGAAGGTATTTATTTTTTTAGGCTATCTCTTAATTCTTATTAAGAATAATTAGTTTTTATTGTGCGAACCAATTCGGATTGTACTTTGTTATTATTTTTGCAATCAAAACAAGATCTATGGCAAATCGCAAATGGGAAACCTTAAAAAATTATACAGATATAAAATTTGAATTCTTCGAAGGAATTGCAAAAATCACCATTAACCGACCAAAAGTATATAACGCTTTTCGTCCAGAAACTAACATGGAAATGCTAGATGCAATGCACATTTGTCGCGAAAGAAATGACATTAGTGTAGTTGTATTGACTGGTGAAGGAGATAAAGCTTTTTGTTCCGGTGGTGACCAGAATGTAAAAGGAGTTGGTGGCTATATCTCAGAAAACGGTGTTCCAAGATTGAACGTATTAGATCTACATAAAGCCATTCGTTCACTACCTAAACCAGTTATCGCCATGGTTAATGGATATGCTATTGGTGGTGGGCACGTATTACATGTTGTTTGCGATCTAACGATTGCTTCAGACAATGCTCGATTTGGGCAAACAGGCCCCAAAGTTGGTAGTTTTGATGGAGGATTTGGTTCGAATTATTTAGCTCGTCACGTGGGACAGAAAAAAGCACGTGAGATTTGGTTCTTGTGTAATCAATATACTGCTGACGAAGCCGAAAAAATGGGCTTAGTAAATAAAGTAGTTCCCTTGTCAGAATTAGAGGATACCACAATTGATTGGTGCAAAACAATCATGAAAAGAAGTCCATTAGCTGTTCGTATGATTAAAAGAGCCATGAATGCTGAATTAGACGGTCAACATGGTTTAATGGAATTTGCAGGTGACGCTACTCTACTCTATTACTTAACTGCCGAAGCTCAAGAAGGCAAAAACGCATTTTTAGAAAAAAGAGACCCTGATTTTCAACAGTTTCCAAAGTTTCCTTAAGTAAAATTAGTTTCTATGTTAAAAAATGTATCGCTTGACGCAGTTAATTCCATGAATAAAAACACACTCATGGAATCACTTGGTATCGAGTGTGTTGAAATTGGTACTGATTATGTTATTTCAAGAATGCCTGTAGATCATAGAACACAGCAACCTATGGGACTTTTACATGGTGGCGCTAGCATGGCATTGATAGAAAGTATAGGTTCAATGGGGTCAACTCTGTTAATTGACTTAGAAAAAGAGGCACCTGTTGGATTAGAAATAAATGCCAATCACGTTTCAGGCGTTCGATCAGGATACGTAAAGGCAATTGGTAAAATCGTTCATGCCGGAAAGAGCACACACATATGGCAAGTAGATATTTTCAACGAGGAAACGAATAAATTGGTTTGTACCGGTCGTTTAACCGTAATGATCGTTCCAAAAAAGCAAAATTAATTTGGAAGATTTTCTCGCATATCGTTTTCCGGGACAAGATATTGTTCAATCAATTGGTGAATTTTCTCGATTAAATAAAGAAGAAACAGAAATTAATTCTTTCATAATCAGTGACTTTAGAGGTGAAAATCAATTTGTTTTTTCGCCGACAAATGGTATTTCAAATGTAGTTAATTTTAATTTTTGGCATTATCACTCTGAAATTCCTGAAGTAATTGATTATCCAAAATACATGCGTAATGCGCAAGTTTTCTTAACTGCGATGCAAGAGTTAGGAATGAAAAAAGTTGTTTTTTCTCGCGTTAAAAAAGTCTCTTTTCCTTCTGAAAACACACAAAAACTTTTTGATTCATTGTGTGAAAAATACCCCAAAGCCTTTGTCTATTTGGCTAGTTCTTCCCTTTTTGGAACTTGGATTGGAGCCTCGCCCGAGATCCTTTTAGAAATTCACAAACAAAGTGTTTTCACAATGTCTTTGGCAGGAACAAAACCCCTTGAAAATCAAGATGATTGGGCAAAAAAAGAAATAGATGAGCAACAATATGTTACTGATTTCATTTTGGAAAAACTTGCGGAACAAGGTATATCAGAAACAGAAACACAAGGTCCCTATTCATTTGATGCTGGCCCAGTAAAACATTTACGAACGGACATAAGTTTTGATTTAGGAAATCGTACTTCGTTGGAATTAGCGGCTGCCATACATCCTACTCCAGCTGTAAGCGGATTACCTCAAGCCTTGGCAATTGAACTCATTGAAGCAATTGAAAATCATGATTTAAATTACAATCGCTTTCTATATGCGGGCTATTTAGGAATGGTTTCGCCGGAACATACAAAACTTTTCGTTAACTTGCGTTGTTGTCAACTACAACCAGACGCAGCTTATTTATATGTCGGTGGTGGATTTACAAAAGATTCAAATATAGAGTTGGAATGGCAGGAAACAGAACGAAAAAGCAAAACATTACTATCTGTTATTCAAGATATTAAACTAAATGATTTCAAGTAATAAATTAATTGTTCAAAAAATTGTTTCAGCATGTGAATCCTATGGAATTAAACACGTTGTTGTTTGTCCAGGTTCACGAAATGCACCATTTAGCATTGCCTTTGATAATCATCCAGCTTTTTCTACCTATGTAATTCATGATGAACGTTCGGCTGCATTTTTTGCACTTGGAATGATTGATCAATTGCAAATTCCAGTTGCACTTGTTTGTACCTCTGGATCTGCCATACAGAATTTTTCACCAGCTGTTTCAGAAGCATTTTACAGACAACTTCCTTTAGTTATCATTTCAGCAGATAGACCAAAAAACTGGATAGATCAAGGTGATGGTCAAACCATTCGTCAAAGTAACGTTTTAAGAGATCACGCAATGTATGTTACTGATTTATCGGATGATAGTGAATCTGATGAATATTCTTGGTTTGCAAATCGTGAACTAAATCAAGCCTTTTCTCACACTTCCAATTCTTGGAAAGGCCCAATTCATTTGAATGTTGGCTTACATGAACCATTATACGATGTCCAAGAAATAAAAGAAAATACTTTTTCCAAAATTGAATTTGTTGAAACGGAAACTATTTTAAGAAAAAACACTCTTGATACTATATCAAATTCTTTATCTAGCAACGTTTTGATTCTTTGTGGACAAATGAACAGAAACGATTTGCTTCAGAAATTACTGGCCGATTTTGCACAAAATACAAATGTTGCCGTTTTAGTTGAAAACACATCAAACCTATCCGATGCTTGCTTTGTGCATTGCATAGATCGAACGCTAAATATGATTTCAGAAGATGAAATCGAAAAATTTATACCCGATGTATTGATTACGCTTGGTGATGCGATTGTTTCTAAGAAAATTAAAACTTTTCTACGTAAAAATAAACCCAAACAACATTGGAAAATTGGTTTTGCCTTTCCCTACATGGACACGTATCAATCCTTAACACAAGTTTTTCAGGTAGATCCGTTATCTTTTTTTAGACAAATTTCAAATTTAGTGTTCGAAAAAAACAAGTCTAATTATGGTTCACTTTGGCGTCAAAAAGACTATTTAGCCAAAGATAAAACGGTTGAATACCTTGATGCTAGCT
>JBIKQS010000383.1:0-7624 GCA_044349575.1 Crocinitomicaceae bacterium | reverse complement strand
CCTTGGTTTACCCACGTACAACTTGTTGTATTAAACTGATAGTTATCCCAGCAGTTTGTTGCTGTTGGTTGAACAGGTTGAGTTCCACTAACAATCCAAGCACATAAGTTTCCATCCCAAATTGCAGTTTCAAAACAAGCCAAGGTTGGTTGAGCAGACTGAGGTGTGATTGTAATAGTAAGCGTTGTTGTCGTAGCGCACTGACCCGCTGATGGGGTAAACGTATAAGTCGTTGTAATCGTGTTATTAATCATTGGTGACCACGTTCCGGTGATACCATTGTTTGATGTTGTTGGTAAAGCATTAATCGTTGCACCCGAACAGAATGGACCAACTGCTGAAAATGTTGGTGTGATATTAGGATTAACGATTAGTTGCCCACTATTAAAGGCTGTTCCATTCCAAATTCCTCCTCCCGATGAACTAAAGCCTCCATATTGCCAACCACAACCATTAATTTGATAACGAAAAGCATAGTAATAAGTACCTGGAGCAAGTCCGGTCAAAACACCCAAATATTCGTCATTATTTATTCCGCCACCTCCGGGATTGAATGTGGCAGTTGACCAATTGGTCCAGGTTGATGGATTTGAATTATTAGTACTATAACCAAATTCAGCCGTAACTCCTGTGGCTGCAACTCCAGCTCCGACGGTATTTACAGATCCCGTATTATACAGCTGACCATAAATGGTAAATGTTCCACCTTGACAAATACTGCCACTTCCCGGGAATTGGAGATTCACCCAATCAATAATATCACTAACCGTTACTACGACAGAAGCTGAACAACCATCTAAATTTGTATAAGTTATCGTCGCTGTTCCTGAGGCAACTCCTGTTACTAATCCAGTTGATGAAATAGTAGCAACCCCTGTATTACTTGACACCCATGCGTTTGAAGCGGAAGGTATTCCAGAACCAGTTAGTTGTGATGTAGCATTTATACACAAAGAGTTGGAACCAGTAATTGTGGGAGTTACTAATGGTCCTGAAATACTAAATGATGAACTTGCATTTGATGTACATATTCCATTATTTACAGATACTGTATAATTTGTACCTGTAACCATATTTGAAATAGCACCTAATCCTGATACCGTTGGTCCTATTGGATTGAAAGTATAAGTTTGACCGACACTGTAGTTTGTAATAGATGCAGATGATGGGTTTGTACAGGTTGCGGGCGTAATTGAAACTGTGGGAGTAGCCGGGAGCGCGTTAACCGTAACAGTTGTCGTTGTTGGGCATCCACTTGAATTTGTGTAAGTAATTGTTGCTGTACCAGCCGAAATAGCAGTAACCACGCCTGTGTTTGAAACGGAAGCCACAGCAGTATTAGAACTCACCCAAGGATTTACAGTAGCAGGAGCTCCAGGACCAGCTAATTGTGAAGTTGCGCCCACACAAAGTGTTGTTGTACCCGTGATCACTCCCCCTGAGGCCAAACTAGCAGTTCCCGTAAAATCTAACGTAAATGGACTTGTAGTAGCAGAAAAGTTATCGATTAGAATTAAAATCTGTTGACCAGAAGTTACATTCAGCGGAGAAACCCATGAATCTCCTGTAACCCCCTCTGACACATCAGTTGCCCCATTACCTAGTCCAGTATTTCCAACACCAGCCGCCCATGAACATCTTATCGGCGCTATGTTTGGTGGACATGGAATAGCAGCTCCAGCAGGAAAAACCCACACAGCAAAGTCATAATCATCAGCCGCGGTTGGTGCCACATTAAATGAAAAAGTTCCTGTATTTGCTACTGTGGCATTTAACCAAATACTTTGATGTTCAACAGTCATACAACCTTGATTAGTTGTATTTAAATCATTGGTATTTCCTGGACCAGAGCTGACACCATTTATAGCCTGATCTGCACAAACCAATTGGGAACCTGAACAATCTTGTGGTGTAGGGGGAGGTGGAGGACAAGCAATATTTATTGGAACCTGAGTATTTGCAACAGGAGCTCCCCCACTTGCAACAACATTTCCATTGTAATTAAAATTCCAAGCGACCTCACCTGGCCACGTACCAGCCGAAACTGCCATGTTGTAACAACCATTTGGTAAGCATAAAGTTACATTCCCTGAAGAACCTGCTGCCAAGGTACCGGTTGAAACAACTGCACCTGCAGAATTGGTTAAAGTATAGGTTGCTCCATTCCAACCATCTCCAAAGGTGTCATTCATATTTAAGACAACCGTATTGGTTGCACAAGGGGTGGCGCATGTCAGCGCTAAATTAAATGCTGATGTTGTACTAAATCCATGCACTAAAATGTAATAATTAACACCTACTGTTGTGTTCCATGAGAATGAAGCAGAAGTACCAGCACATGCCGGACCATTATCATCATTGCCACCAATACAAGTTAGTGTATTACAATTAGGTCCAGAAAAAACAGAAATCTTGCTATCCCATGCTGTTCCACACAAAGAGGCCGTCATAGAGCCTCCTGTACCTGCAACAACATACCAAACCCCACCTGTGGTTTGAATTGTTCCACAAGTTTGATTCTCTCCTGTTCCTGTATTTGTAGAATTAACCGTTGTTCCTGCAATTGTTTGTCCACAATTAATTGCTGTTGCGTTGCATACAAGATTGTTCGCTGGAGCATTTGGTGGAACTGTGGTTCCACATAAAACTCTTTTTGTTCTACAGCCAGTTCCTGTTGCACAACCAGGTCCATGAGTATAGAATCTAATTACACCTGTATAGGTAGCTACCCATGTTACTGTACCCGTCCCAAATGTAAGTGCCGGAGCAGCACCATTATCATCTATAGTTATTATATCAGTAGCAACGGAACTTTGAAATGTATATGATGTACCAGCTACAACATTAACTAAAGAATACTCCCCTCTATATCCACACGTTGTAATAGTTTGATAAGCACCTGTACAAGTTGGTGTAAAAGCGGCACCACCTGGAAACTGACCATATGGAGATGTAAAACACTGACCAACTATATTTTGACTTAACAAAATTATGTAAAAAAGAAGTATTAACTTAAAAAGTTTTTTCATTCCTCCAATTTTCCATCAACAATAAACTCTCTCAATACCAGTCCTATCTTATCTAACTCATGGCTTAATAAATCACGATTAAAATTAATCGTTGATTGTACCTTAAACGACCCTTCGTTAGAATCAAATAACAATAAATGACTCACAGATTTTGATTCACTAAAAATAATCCTAATTTTATCATAGTAGGGTTTTGCCTGAGAATATGATGTAATGGATTGAATGCTAAACTTGTAGGTATGATTAACTCTTTCTTGAGAAAACCCAAAAGAGTACAAAAAAAGAAATAAACAAAACAAACCAAATTTCATAACTTTAGTTTAGCATGAAGCACTAAATTTACGATTTTTTTTGAACTTAGTTGCTTATTAAACTTAAAAAAAATGTTGATTCTTAGTAAATAATTGAAGCTCTACTTATTTCATTGTCATCTCAATAAAACATAATATCAAATTTAGTTAGCTAATACAAGTAATAAAACTAATTATATTTAACTACTGGAAATGTGTCAATAATTTCTCCTGATTCATCCGTAATAACCACAAAATATTTTCCGTTAGAATAATCAATTAAATCTATTTCTAAAAAATTCAAATTCATTAATCGATCTGTTATTAATTGACCTACATCGTTAATTATTTTAACAGTAACTGCTTTATTATAGTCAGGCGGGGCCAAAATTGAGATTTTAGAGTCAAATGGATTGGGGTATGCTGTAAAGTTGAAACTAGGCATCAAGCCACTTACTGGTACTCCAGGTTGTGTTAAGCTAATCACTACTTTATCTGGTTGCTGAAAACCTTGATTTATAATCCGTGCTGAACTTGAATTTTCATAAGTGAGTGTAAAAGGCTCACCAACTGTATATGAAATTTGATTTTGTTCAGCAGAAATTGTACTTATATATTTGATTGACATTCCGGAAGAACCTACAACAAATCTATCCGGCATATTTGGTAAATTTAATGGTAATTGGGGTGACGTAATAAAACACATTGGTCCCCAAGGCTTCCAATCTCCACCATTATTCCATTGGACATAGCATTCAAATGTTTTACCAGCCGGAACGTTTGAAAAATTATTCCAGTTAAAAGTATTCACAGAACGTAAAACTGTTTGATCATAAAAAGTTTCTCCTTGTATATTTTTCAATCTAAATCGATACTGCTGTGCAAAAGGCCTACCAAAACAAGCAATAGAACTCGTCAAGGACAATGTTTGAATGCCACAAAAAGCAGATTGTAATTGTGTAGGTTGTGAAAGACCTGTTTTAATTTGACAATTGGGCCCATAAGAGCTCCAAGTAACTCCATTATCACTACTCCAAGAAACAGAAATAGAATACCAAGTGGTATCTTTCATTCCTAAAAATTGACCTATATTAATTTGAGATCCAGAGGTTGTAGAGTTGACAATAGCAGGACGAATTTTTTCAGAGAAATAATTTGAATTACCAGTAATATTTGTTGCTTTATATTTGTAATGAGTTGCGCCACTCACATACGTTGAATACACCTCGCCTTGTTGACCAAGCCAAAATGTCATTTGTTGACCACAATGAACCGGTTTTAATTGACTTAATGTTTGTGAATAGCAGTTTTCAGAAAAAAAAGCTAGTAGAAAAATGAAAAATAAAATAAATCGATTATAAAACATCAATAATTTACAATTGATTAAAAAATCATGGAACTAAATTAAATTCAAGGATACTCAAGACTCCTGGTGAACAATTCCCGCCAAAGGTTACTGTTTTTCCTTCGCCTATCCAATAGGGAAAATTATCCCATGCAGACGAGGAGGTATTATGCTGTCTCAAATAATATGTAGTGCCATTAAGTATCATGCAAGCATAGTTGTTAATAGATGTAATTAAACAATTTTCAATTTTCCATACTTTACCCACAGGAACAGTTACGGTAGTTCCAGCTGATGTAAACTCCAAGTTAATTACTTGATTCAACTGTAAGTTATATTGAGAATGAGAATTTGACGCTAGACAAAAGAAAATACAAACAAAAATTATTTTTTTCATGGCAACTAAGGAACTATATTATATTCAATAACACTTAAAAAATTATTAGGACATGTTGTTTGGAGAACTTCTCCAGCTTTTAACCACAAAGGAAATAAATTCCCAACTGCCATCATTATTCCACTACTTCCATGTCCAGGGGATCCATTTATCTGATAATATGGAACTGAATTAATTAAAAAGGGATGCTGACGATCAGGAAAGTTACAATTAGGATATTCTGTGAATTCAGAAATTGATGTATTAGCCTGCATGTATGTTTCAACTTTCCATACTTTTCCGCTAGGAACTGTTTGAGCCGAGTTATTTACACGAATTACTTGATTGAATTGAAGGTTACCCTGCGAAAAACAAACGAATTGTATCAAGAAAAACGTGAATAAAAAAATTACTTTTCTCATGGCTGTATATTAAATTCTATCACACTAATCTTATTTAAACATGTTCCACCGGAAAGGGTTGTACCAGCGGGAATCCAAAAAGGCAAGGAGGTATATGAATGGGTATTCGTTACATTGGAATAGGCTGCAGGAACGGTTCCGTTGCCAACTTTAGTTGAAGTTCCATCTACCACAATAGCGGTTGATTCATAACTTCCAGAAGTACAACTGCCATTACTAGTCTGAACACCTGAACTAGTTTGTGGTATGTTATAAATAACACTTTCAATCTTCCATACTTTATTTACTGGAACAGTTTCCTGAACAGACACCAATTTTACTTGACTAAAAACCAAGTCATATTGGCAAAATATACTTTGCGAAATCGTGAAAAAGAGAACTAGGAAGACTACTTTCATAATTTGCTGCTATTTAAAAACCATCCGAAGTATAAATAAGAGTATTCGGATTACTTCCTGAAGAACTAGTACTACTAGTACCGCCAATTCCCACCCATGCTGTTCCATTATAATAATAGAATCCTGGAGTATTATCTGTTTGAAAAACTAGTAATCCGGTTGCTGGTGTACTAATCAAGTTTCGTTGAGCTTGTGTCATAGTCGGCAATAGAATTCCCTGTGTTGTTGAATTGATAGATAAAATAGCAGAAGAGTTGGGATTCGCGGTTCCAATTCCCACGTTAGAACTTGTATTAGTAATTAAACTATTCGCAACCCACGTATTACCATCATGTCGTAATGTTTGATTTATGGAGCCAGAAGGAAGTGCTCCTGCAGGCCCTTGAGGCCCAGTTAAACCAATTGGACCTTGAGCACCTGTTGCACCAATAGTACCATTACAAACATATTTTGTAAGAACACTATTTATTTCCGAAACATCTAATATCCCATTAGAATTGGCATCCAAACCGTATTCCAGTTTAACTCCTCCTGCGGTGCAATTAGGTCCAGCTAACTCTGTTGTTGTTTTTACTAAACTATTTTGACCACTGGGTCCTGACTGACCAGCAACTCCTTGAGAACCAATCGGACCAGCAGGCCCCTGAATTCCAATTGGACCTTGCGATCCACTCGCACCTGTAGGCCCTTGAGGACCTGTTAAACCGATTGGACCTTGTGGACCTACGGAACCGGTAGAACCATTACAAACATACTTTGTTAGACTGCTATTTATTTCTGAAATATCTAATATTCCATTGGAATTAGCATCCAATCCATATTCTAGTTTAATTCCACCTGTTGAGCAATTAACCCCAACTGTCTCTGTTGTTGTTTTTACTAAACTATTTTGACCATTCGCACCAGAAGGCCCTGTCAATCCCTGAGTTCCTGTTGCACCAACCGGACCTTGAATACCAATTGGACCTTGAGGGCCTGTTAAGTCTGAAGTTAAAAATGTTGATCCGTCCGTAAAGTAAAATGTTAATGTTCCATTTGGATTTTCAACAACTGAACTAATTCCATTTCCAGTAGCACCCTGAGAACCTGTTGCTCCAGTTAGTCCAATTGGGCCTTGTGTTCCTGATGCCCCTTGCGGACCAGTTAAATTTCCAATTACTCCCCAAGTACCTGAATTATTATAGAATACACTCCCGGTAGATGTTTGGAAATAATAATCTCCCGATGTACCTAAATTTCCCGATGGAACATTGGTTCCATAATGCCACTTATTGATTGCAGCTCCTGCCGTATTTGCATAAAGAGCATATGGGACACTCATTAGCTGTTGAGAACCAAAATTCTGATAATTTGTACCACCTGTAAAATCAACAGAGCTTACTAAAAAATAAGGCCCCAACCCCCAATTTATGGAAGAAAATGAACCTTGAATAAGTGTTCCTCCTCCGATAACAACATTGATTAAAGCTTGAGCATTACTTATTGGTGTATGTCTCTCCGCATAAACCACCTGCCCTGTTGAACTGTTTTTTCTAATTTCCAATTTATAACCAACAGTGGTATTTGTAACCAAACCTCCTGTACTATTTCTTAAAACTGCTTGATAATTTATACCAAGTGGCGACTGTGAAAATGACACAAAAGAGGCACAAATAAAGAAAAATAATAAATAAATTTTCATTTTTATATTTTACAAGTCTAAATTACTACTATTTTCAATTATATTAATCATTTCAAGAACAAATTTGACTTAGTATTTTACGA
>JBIKQS010000107.1:0-7631 GCA_044349575.1 Crocinitomicaceae bacterium | reverse complement strand
TTTTTTGATACAGCCGTTAATCCGAAAATTGGCGTTGCTCTTTTTATGAGATTAAAATCACGTTCCAATTTGGTCAAATAACCACCAATTTCTCGCTGCAAAACATTTTCAAGCTCACTTCTTCGTTGTCTACCTTGGGCAATTTCTGACAAAATACTAAAGTAAATATTGTATTCTCGGCCAAATTCCTCTACGAGAATGTTCTTGCCTTCATTCAGTAATAATGAATTCTCAGAGGTGAGATAAGCAATCATTTTATCCTTGGTATAGGCTTTATTTTCCATGAAAAGCTGACAATATTTTGCAACTCCACCCGTAAAACTGTACAATGCCAACAAGTCCTCTGCTTTGTAATTTGGATTGTGATCATGCAGAATTTCTTTCAAAACAGATGTTTCAAAAGGCTTCACCTGTATTTTATAGTTAGCACGACCAAATAGAGGCTCATTTTTATCCTCAAAAATTTTGTGCATCAACGAAACGAGTGAACCCGAAACAATGAGGTTGATTTTACTTGTTTTAGAATTCAAATCCCAAATTCGCTGTAATTCACTAAAAATTGATTGATTAATAAATAAAAGTTCCTGAACCTCATCAATAATTAAGGTAATATTTTTTTGCTTTGAATACGTAAAAAGAAATTCAAAAATGGAAACAAGCGAAGTTGATTGACCCATTTGAGGGACTTTCAGTTTTCTTTTTATTTCTTCTTGAAAATCTTGACATAACAAGGTTTCTGATTTTCGAGCAACAAAAAAATACAGATAACACTTTTCTTCAAAAGCCTTCAACATCAATTGTGTTTTTCCAATTCGCCTTCTCCCTGTAACCACAGTAAACTGTCCCGACTTTTTTGAACGCAATGCAATCTCTTGAAGATAAGAAATTTCCTTTTCTCTATTATAAAATTTTTCCATTTTTAGAAACTTACAGTTCCGAAATGATTGTTTCGGAAATTAAATTCACCTAATTTTTTAGAACTTTCATCTATTCAAACAGAATTATTTTATCAGAAACCAACCTTTTGTATTTTTTTTGCATCAGTAAATCAAAATTAATTCGCAATTAATTGACTGAAGAAGAGTTGATACAGGCATGCATTAAGGGAAACCAAAAAGCTTGTAAGGATTTGTTTGATCACAATAAAGGATGGCTATATGCCGTTTGTTTGCACTACCATAAAAATGAGGTAGAAGCTCAAGAAAGCCTGCAAGAAAGTTTCATCACCATTTTCCGAAACTTACATAAATTCAGTGCACAAGGCAGTTTCAAAGGTTGGATGCGAAAAGTGACGGTTCGTTGCATTTTATCGAGCTTCAGAAAAAATAAAAAATTTCCATTGAATGACCTCGAACTCAAATCAGAACCTGTTGATCTCGAGCTTCTTCAATCACTTGGGAAAGATGAAATTTTGTATTTACTTAGTAGACTTTCTCCCGGGAGAAAACAAATTTTTATAGCCCATGCAATTGATGGATTTTCGCACAAAGAAATTGCGGAAATGCTAACTATATCAGAGGGAACATCAAAGTCGCAATTCTTCCATGCGCGAAGAGAATTAAGAGAAGCTATTGAAAAAGAGATTGTTATTGCTAAAAAATATGAACATGAATAAAGACGCTAAAAATCCAGAGGAAGATTGGGAAGGCTCATTGGCTTCTCGATTTGAAGAAGACATTCAGCTGCCACCGGATAAAAACTGGAACAATATCCAACAAGATTTATTTCCCACGAAAAAAAGGAGATTTGCTTCGCTTTGGATAACCGTTTCTATTCTTCTTCTCGGAGGAATTGGAATATTTTTCTTCCAAAGATCGTCTAAATCTGATAACAAAATCAAAGCTAAAAATGAAATTCAAAATAAAGAAATAAGACCAAGAATTTCTGAAAATAATTCAAATAATAATGCACAACAAAAGGTAGTTTTGACTGAAAAAGATGAGAAGTCTGAGCGTTTAAATCCAGAATCAAACTTTAACAATCAATTCGATCAGTCATTATCAAATCAGAGAAAAAATAGAGAATCTACTTCCTCTGAAAATAGGTTCTCCAATTCAAAAAATAAATCTGACAACTCCACCAAAAGCAAGAGAAAGCCTAGCAAAAAACAAAATCAAACAATCAATATATCAGAAGGTCCAAATTTAACTACAGAAATAAACAGCGATAAAACTGTAGTATCCAAAAACCATGAAAATAGCGATAATGAAACAATAACAAATACCAACATTTCTTCTAAAAATGCTAGAATTCAAGATTCGAACATTCGTTTAAAATTGCTTCCGGCTCACTCACTTTCAACTGTACAATCTTCTCCAATTCAAGAAGTAGCGAAGAAAGATAAAACTGATTTTAAACCCTGCTTTTCGTTGCAAGTAGCACCATTAATTGGCAGAAATATTCGAATAATATCAGGCACATTCAATAGCGATAACACGAACTCAAACGCTTTAGGAGAACGTCGTTCTTCTTTGCCAAAATTTGGATTCCAAGCAAGTCTCAATTACCATTTCCACAAACGACTTTACCTCAATACAGGATTTCAATTGGCAGGAGGAGATATTCAATCCAGATGGTTTTTTAAGTATTTGGAAATTGATCCAACCACCAATGATGTTCGTTTAAAAACAACAACAGGAGAGGCAAGCACAACAGATCCCACGCTCATGCAGAGTATTACAAATGGAACTACTGGAATCTACAAATTGCGCTTAAATCATACATTTTCTTTGTATTCTATTCCTGTTGGAATCACATATCGCTTTACAGATGAACGATTTTCTCCTTATTTCAGATCCGGTTTAAACATGGAGTTTTTTGGGAAAAGAACCTTATCAATTGACGTATTGGAAAATGGAATTACGAGAAATGTTGAACTGAGTTTAAACCGACTCAATAATCGTCTAAACCTTCAAATCATGTTGGCTATTGGCGTTGAAACACAGTTAAAAAGTAATTGGAATATCTTTGCAGAAGCTGGATACTACGCTCCGCTGAACCAATTTGTAAATTCAAACGGGTATGCCGTAAGAATGGCCGGATCGAGTATTTTGGGAGGAGTAAGGTTTGATTTTCGCAAAAGATTGATTCAAGGAAATAAAGTGACCCCTTGATTAAATATGTTTGCGATAAATAGGTTTATGTCCTAGTTTGCTTTTACAAGTAAAATAATCAGGTTAATAATGACTAGGCAAATTTTATTTCCTTCTACTTTTCCCCACGTTCCATTGATAACCAATGGTAATAATATTCTTTGCTCCAAAGGAAAGAAAACTAAGTTCTGTATTCAATAATGGCGATGCTTCTGCAGAAATATTAAATTGGCCATTTTTGGATGGAAAATGAATTTGTGCATAACCCATTGTTGGAAATATTCTCATTCCAACACTCAGTCCAATTCCTTGCCCTGTAAACCCCAATCCCGTTTTTACAGTTACAAGTGAAGGAAATGCAACTCCCCCTTGAATTTCTAAAAAAACATTTTTAGTTATATAATTTTGTTGTCCAACCAAGAAAGATGCCCCGGGAAACCACCCTCCTTCAAAGTCATCAGTTAATTGTGCCATTCCACCATTTAACTCAAGATACGTTCTTGAAGAAGGAAGCTGTGAAAAACCATGTCCACAAAAAGCTAAAAACACCGTTAGAATAAATACTCGCATATAGTTGAAATTACAATAATCAAATCTAATATGGTTTTAATGCATCTTAAAATCAAAATAAACAACACATGAGACGCAATTTGTGAAATTCGCAAATGAAGACTAATTTCATTCATATAGAAGAGTTGTGCTCTGAAAAAACTCAATAAAAAGCTAACCTCAACCAACCTTTTTAATCTGAATGTTCTCAAAGTATCAAAACAATAAAATTTTACTGCCATGAAAAAAATCTTTGTATTTGTATTTGCATTAGGTACCATGTTATACCTTTCCTCATGTAACAAATTTCTACAAGAAAATCAATCGGATTCTGAGGATATGTTAAAATTGGAAATGGAGGAAAATGATTTCTTAAAAGAGGAAGAAATAGCAGCTAATCCTTGCAGTTTTGATTACACTTCTCTGTTGGCTCCTTGTGCGGTTGTAACAGAATCTTCCAATACTTTTCCAAAAACAGTTACAATCGATTACGGAACAGGTTGTATTGATGCAAACGGCCGAACAAAAAAAGGGAAAATCATCATTAATGTATCGGGAGATATGCGTGTTGCAGGAAACACAAGAACAGTAACATTTGAAAATTTCTTCATCAACGATGTAAAAATTGAAGGTTCACGAAATGCAGAAAATACAGGGCTCAATGCAGCTGGAAATATGGTTGTAAAAGTAATGGGGGAAATCACAGCAAGTAACGGTGAATTAACAAGAAGCAGAAATTTTACCCGTTACCGCGAATGGATTTCTGGGATTACAACTTGCGATATCAGCGATGATGAATTTCATATTACAGGCTCTGGTATTGCAATTGGAAGAAGGGGTATTGAAATTCCACACCAAATAACCGAAAAAATTGTTCTAAAACCAGGCAGTTGCAAATACCCACTATCTGGAATTGTTGATATTGGGAGTGAAAAAAGAGGGGTGCTTATCAACTTTGGAAACGGAACATGCGATAATGTTGCAGAAGCAACTACCAAACGAAGAAATAAAACCTATCAAATAGATTTAGATACCCGTAGAATTATTCAATAAAAAAGAAAACATAAGTTGCAAAGTAAAAAAACCGTGAAAAATAGTCACGGTTTTTTTACTTTTGATTAAATGCTTACCATGAAAAAATTAGTTGTTACAGCACTATTAGTTTTAGGCTACACCCATTTATTTGCCCAAAATCTCTATTTCCCGCCAACAACAGGCAACTCATGGGATACAATTGCACCTCAAACATTAGACTATTGCCAACCCAAAATAGACAGTTTATACAATTTCTTGGAAGTCAATAATTCAAAAGCCTTTATTCTACTCAAAGACGGGAAAATAGTTTTGGAAAAGTATTTTGGAACGCATACCGCAACTACTCCTTGGCAATGGGCCTCAGCAGGAAAAACGATCACCTCTTTTATGACTGGTATTGCGCAACAAGAAGGCTTTTTATCCATTACAGATACAACCTCAACTTATCTTGGGCAAGGTTGGACAAACTGTACACCTCAACAGGAAGACCAAATTACGATTTGGAATCAACTTACAATGACTTCCGGCTTGGACGATGGTGTTCCAGATCACTTTTGTACTTTGGATACGTGTTTGAATTATTTGGCTGACCCAGGAACGCGCTGGGCATATCACAACGGACCATATACGCTGTTAGATGGCGTTATTGAAAATGCTACCGGGCTAACTTTGAATAACTACACGACGCAAAAATTGAAGAATCCAACCGGGATGACAGGTGCGTTTTTTTCGGTGGGATACAACAATGTATTTTTTAGTACGGCCAGAAGTATGGCGCGCTTTGGATCCTTGGTTTTAAACAAAGGAAACTGGAATGGAAACCAAATCATGACGGATACAGCGTATTTTAACGACATGGTAAATACTTCTCAAAACTTGAACAAATCGTATGGGTATTTGTGGTGGTTGAATGGAAAACAATCGTTTATGGTGCCGACTTTACAAACAGTATTTCCCGCTTTTATGTGTCCAAATGCGCCGGCGGACATGATCTCTGCCATTGGTTCGGGCGGACAATTTTTAAATGTTGTACCAAGTCAGAATTTGGTATGGTTGCGCATGGGTGATGAACCAAGTAATTCCAATGTTCCTTTCCTTCTCAATGATGATATTTGGCAATACGTAAATGATTTAACCTGTTCAACATCAGGAATTGAAGAAAATGGCTCCTCTGAAAAAGTTAATGTATTTCCAAATCCTGCCTGTGATCTCATTACCGTTTCAGTAAAAAAAGGAACTTTAGGAACGGCTATTATTTACGATCAATTGGGAACAAAGATCAAAGAAATTAACTCAAACAATCATTCAGCCAAATTCACTATTGCTGATTTACAAAATGGAATTTATTTCATTTCATTGCCAGATAGAGGCATTTCACTAAGATTTGTGAAAAATAACGAATAGCTAGATGTATGTAAAGCAACCAAACAAAGAATTCACCTTATTTGGCTGCCAAACAAGTACGCTTAAAGCAAGGAAAAACAATTCTTCTTTAATCGCAAAACGTAATAACGAATACCTAATGTTCCCTGTCGGGTTTGAAGTTTTCTGTTCGTTATTTCTGAAATTCCAAATTGATAATATTTACCTCCTTTTTCAGTATCATTACCTATATCAATAAACCCATGTGTATATTGAAAATTTAGTTCCCAATTATTACTGAAGGAATAACCGAGTTGAAATTTTATTCCTCCATCAAATTTTGCAAGGTTATTTCCATATTGGGTAAATGCTCGTAAACTTCCATTTTCTAAACAGGTTATTTTCATAGAATTATTCAATCGAATTCCTCCAAAACCTCCAAAGCTCATCGAGAATTTCTTCATGTAATAGGTGAAAAGTAATGGTAGAGATAGATAAGTTGCCTTTCTTTCGATTTCAGTAAGAAATTCATTTTTCTGACCAGAGAAAAAATCAGTTGCAAAAAATGTTTCTCGTTGTTTTCCTCCAATTTGATATAAATCCAAACCAAATTCAATACCAATTTGGCCTTTACGCATGGTTTGTCGTGCGCCTATCCCAAAGGTTGGTGCCATGTGTCGCTTCATCGTGAGTCCCACACCCTGTTCATCTAATTTGTTGGTAATAGGATACAGAGCACTTGCACCACCATAAGCAGTAAAACTAAGCGATTGTTGTGCAAAAACAGCTGTGGAAGCCATGGACCCAAAAAGGATCATTGATTTAATTTTCATGAAATTTACTTAATTGATTAAGTAAAATTATTCATACGCTTTTTTATTATTTTTTGATAACGGAAAAGAAAATGTAATATTGTTACACCAATGGTTAATTGAAAAAACATTTCAAAATATCAACCGTTTTGATAATTGATTTTTAACAAGTGAAGTAAATAAGCATGTTGTTGAAACTAATATTATTGAATATATTAGCAAGAGAGAAAGTAATGTAAGTCAAAATAATAGAACTAATCTATGTTTTGTTAAAATTAATCAGGACAATACGCACACTAGAAATTAAAAATTAAGTAAAACCAGCAATGAACCTATCTCGCTCAATTTTAGGACTAGTATTCGCTTACGCGCTTACCTTTTCACTGAATTCCCAACAAGCTAGTCTAGGCTCATGGAATATTCTCAATCTCAAATATGCACTTTCAGATAACTGGAGTTTTTTTGGTGAGGGACAAATTCGCTCGTTAAAATTCTACGATCATTTTCACTATTACGAAGCAAAAGGAGGCGTCAATTATGAATTAAAAAATGGTATTCGATTTACACTTGGCGCCGGCACCTATCAAACATACCGTGAAGGAGGTGATTTTGTGCTTCCAAAAAATAACAATGAATTCCGGATTTGGCCGCAACTTTTACTCACTCAAAAAATTGGAAAATTCAAAATAGAGCAACGTTATCGGCTGGAAAGCCGATTTACTAGTTCAGGATATCGAAATAGGTATCGATACAGATTAGGACTAACCGCACCGCTTTATCA
>JBIKQS010000007.1:0-23561 GCA_044349575.1 Crocinitomicaceae bacterium | reverse complement strand
CAAACTAAATTTCGATCAATGGTCTTGATGGAATAAGGAATAGCCAATAGCATGGTAACAGAAGAAAGAACTATTAACTGAGCATTTTTAATGGAAGACTCCAACCTTTTCGAAAACTTATATAAAACTAAGATTATCAGAATAATAAATCCTAAAGCAGCAGAATATAAAAAACGTTCTGCAAAAATTCCTCCCCTCAAAAAAGTAAATGCAAAACCGGGAGCCATGCTAAAAAAATAAATACTCAATGGAATTGCATAAATTGACTTTTTTCGTAAGAATAGCAACAAAGAGATACCACCACCTGCAAATAAGATAAACCCAAGAATGGCAAAGGGATCATTGAACTCTACACCAGGAATGAGATTGTACGAATAATCATAGCGAAGATTAATAGGAAGAGTTAATAACTTAAATCCTAAGAAAAACAAATAAAATGTAGTGGGGAGTTTAACACTGCTTTCTGTATATGGATAATTAATGATGTCATCAGGAATAATAGCCTCACCAATTAATGCCTTCTTTTGAATAAAGAATAGGAGTACAACGCCTGCAATTGGAAGAGTTTTTAGAAAAATAGATTTTAAGTTGTCTTGAGAATATAAATAATGAATAATTGGAATAATTAATAAACCGGTTAATGCAGTCTCTTTTGACATCATACCTAGGTAGGCCGACAAAGCAACAGGGATAATATAAATGAACTTATTTTTTTTGAGATAAAAAATGAAAAACAGTATGGATGTAAATACAAATAAGAAACTCAGGATTTCATCCCTACTTTTAATGTTTGCTACGACTTCAGTATGTATTGGGTGAGCAGCAAATAAAATTGTAATAAAAAGCGGAATGAATTGATGAACATTGCCGAGTAAAGCATGTATTACTATAAAAAGTATCACACAAGAAAGGGCAAAGAGAACAACATTGGTAAAATGATGAACATGAGGCGCATTTTGAAAAAACTCATATTCTATGGCAAACGTAATAAGTGAAAGTGGACGATAATACCCTAAACGCACTTCAGATTGTTCCCATAAATCCATTTTAAGAATATCAGGTATTCCTTTGATTCCTTTTTTAACGTTCACATTTTGTTGGATGGCACCTGTATCATCGAGCGCAAAATCGTGATTGATTGTATTGGAATAGAGTAGAAAGGCAAAAGAGAAAATAGTAATTGAATAAATCAATAGAAATTTCCATTTTTCTTGGAAAGATAAGAAACAAAGTTTATCCAATTGAGATCGGTCATTAATAAGAGGTGATTCCTTTTTAACTTTATTCTTCATAATACTTTGAAATGCGAATTTAGTTTTTTTTCATCCATAATTTTTTTTAATTTTTTAATGTTCATTTAATACAGATTACATTTTGAATATTTTTTATTAAATTTGTAGCAAACTAAATTAATCATTTATGAAAAAACATTTACTTTATTTCAGCTTAACCTATGTGTTATTGTTTGTTTTTAGTAACACAATTGCTCAGGTTAGCTATAATGCGAGTTATCAAGCAAATGCAGGTAATCCAGGAGGCCTTTACAATCTTGCCAATGATGCGCCTGGAACTGCGGGATGGACAACTTGTGGATTGGCTGGATCATTGGCGGCTAACGCTTGGTCACCAGCAGTTACACTTCCTTTTGCTTTTGATTTTTATGGTACTCCTGTGACTCAATTTAAAGTGAGCGCAAACGGATTATTAACATTTGATGCAACGGCTACAGGAACACCGCCAAACGTTAATGGTAATTTACCCGATGCCTCTTTGCCGAATAATACAATTTGTGCAATGTGGGATGAGTTTACAAGTGCACCTCCATTGGGGGCAAATGATATTGTTTACTACCGTGTTTTTGGAACTGCTCCAAATAGACAATTATGGGTATACTGGTATTCTTATGAAGTTGGTAATCCATCCCTTTCTTTTAATTATTGGGCTGCTGTCTTAGAGGAGACAACCAATAAAGTTTATGTAATTGATACATATGGGAATACAACTCCATTGCTTTCCACAACAGTTGGAGTTCAACTTGATGCAACAACTGCCACTCAGTTTGGAGCCAATAATATTCCTCAAGCAGGAAATGGAACTGGATTAGCTGATAATGACGTTTGGACATTTTTGCCACAAACACCTTGTACTGGAGCTCCAGCACCCGGAAATACATTATCTTCAGCTGCTCAATCTTGTGGAGGAGTTAATTTTACGCTTTCATTATCGAATAGTAACTTAGGTGGTGGTGTAACATTTCAATGGCAAAGCTCTACGGATGGTGTAAATTATACAAACATTAACGGAGCAACAAATGCCACTTTTACCACCCAACAAACCATTCCGACATATTATCAATGTATCGCAACGTGTTCAAATGGTGGAGCAAACACTACAAGCACACCACTCCAAGTAAATACGGGTACTTATTCCCAATGTTTATGTATTCCTGCACCATCATCTACAGATGGTACCGGAATTACAAATGTTACATTTGGCACTATAAATAATACAACAGGTGCGGAAACAGGTAATTATGGGGACTATACGGCACAATCTAATGATGTAGCTCAAACTACAACCGCAACCGTATTAATTACATATTCAACCGGTTTTACCTACGATACAAAAATATGGGTTGACTGGAACGATAATGCGTCATTTTTAGATGCAGGTGAGGAAGTATATGTAGGGACATCACTAGCAACAAATCCTACTACTTTAACAGCAACATTTACAGTTCCATTAACTGCACCGCTAGGTCCTCACAGAATGAGAATTGGAGGTTTAGACGCAGGTCCAGCTGTTCCATGTTATACAGGAACCTATGGTACATTTGAAGATTACACCTTAAATGTTACTCCGGCACCATCATGTCTTTCACCAACAGCCCTATCCAATTCAACTGTTTCAACTTCAGGAGCAACTATTTCTTGGACGGCGCCAACACCTTCACCAGATAATGGGTATCAATATGTTGTTTCTACATCAGCTACTTCACCGGTAGTTGGTGCTACTCCAACGGGGACAACCGCTGCGGGAATTACAACGGTAACTCTAACTGGGTTGAATGCAAATACAACGTATTATGTTTTTGCAGCTTCTGATTGTGGAACAAGTGTAAGTCCTTGGTCAAGCGCTACATCCTTCTATACGGGATACTGTGTTCCTGGACCGATATCTGTAGATGGAACTGGAATTACAAATGTGACTTTTGGTACAATCAATAACACCACTGGTGCAGAACCAGGAAATTATGGGGATTACTCAGCACAATCGAATAATGTACCTCAATCAACTACTGCAACGGTATTAATAACTTATTCAACAGGATACACATACGATACCAAAATTTGGGTTGACTGGAATGATGACTTAGACTTTACCGATGTTGGAGAAGAAGTATATGTAGGTACTTCATTAGCCACAAACCCAACAACGTTAACAGCTTCATTCACTGTTCCATTAACTGCCCCGTTAGGCGCTCACAGAATGCGAATTGGTGGTCAAGATGTTGGTCCTGCTGTACCTTGTTACACTGGCTCATATGGAACTCTAGAAGATTACACGTTAAATGTAATCCCGGCACCTAATTGTCTTTCTCCAACAGCTCTATCTAATACCGCGGTTAATACCTCAGGCGCTACAATTTCATGGACTGCCCCATCTCCTGCACCAGATAATGGGTATCAATATTTTGTATCAACTACAGCTGGATCACCAGCAGTTGGTGCTACACCAACTGGAACAGTTACCGCAGGCACAACTTCAGTGGTAGTAACAGGTCTTAACGCAAATACAACATATTATGTATTTGTTGCTTCAGTTTGTGGAGCAGAGGTAAGTCCTTGGTCTAGCTCTACCTCCTTTTACACTGGTTATTGTGTACCTAACAGCGGAAGCGGTTGTCAATTTGGAGATTTAATTGCAAATGTTACCTTAAATACATTGGCTAACAATACAGGTACAATATGTACAGCCGCATACAATGACTATACTGAAAATCCAGGATTAACAACAACATTACTACCAAGTTCTTCATACAACTGTGTTATCGGAACTGGTGCATATGCTCAAAGCTTTGCTGTTTGGATTGATTATAACGACGACTTAATTTTTGATGCGTCTGAAAGAGTAGGATATACGATTAATCCTGTAGCAGCAAACTCAACAGCAAATTTCCCAATTGTTTTGTCATGTAATCCTCCTGCAGGTAATCACGTTATGCGTGTTAGATCTGCGTGGGACGTGGAATTAGCAGGTATAAATGTTACACCTTGTGGAACTCAATCTTATGGAGAAGTAGAAGATTATTTAATTACTATTGCTCCTGCACCAACCTGTCCTGCTCCAGGTCAACTGTCGTTGGTATCCACAACAACATCCACTGCTAATTTAACTTGGAATATGGGGTGTTCATCAGCTACAAATTTTGACTTTGAATATGGTCCATCTGGTTTCGTTCAAGGAACAGGAACATTACTTTCAAACGTATCGGCTACAATAAACGCCGGAGTTGGATCGTATACATTAACTGGCTTGACGCCGAATACAGGGTATTCAATCTATTTCCGCGCAAACTGTGGAGGTGGAGATGTTAGCCCATGGTCACTTTCTACGAATGCTATTTCAAATTGTGCTCCAATATCATTAAACAACCCAGGAAATCAAACTGTTTGTAACTCATATACTTTACCTTCTATTACAGAAACCACACTTTCTGGAAATGCAGGACTTGTATTACAATATCGAACACAACCAAACGGAGCGGGTACAATTATAACATCCCCTTCTATTACATCTACTCAAACTGTTTATATTTATGCAAGTGCTGGAAGTTGCACAGCAGAACAAAGTTTTATTGTTACGGTTAATAACTCTAATTCTGGAGTTGCTACAGTAAATGCATGTAATTCATATACTTGGATCGATGGTAATACATATACTAGTTCTATAAACACTCCTACATTTACGTTAACAAATGCTGCAGGATGTGATTCAGTTGTTACATTAAATCTTACAATTAATAATTCAACAACAGGAACGGCTGTAATTACAGCATGTGATTCATATACTTGGATTGATGGGGTTACTTATACTTCATCAACTAATACTCCGTCATTCATACTTACAAGTTCTGCAGGATGTGATTCTGTTGTAACATTAAATTTAACTGTTAACAATTCTAATATCGGAACAGCTACGGTTACAGCATGCGATTCATATACTTGGATTGATGGTAACACATATACAAGTTCAACAAATACGCCAACATTTACATTAACCAATGCTACAGGTTGTGACTCTTTGGTTACATTGAACTTAACTATCAATAATAGCACAACCGGAACGGATGTTCAAACAGCTTGTGAAACGTATACTTGGATTGATGGAGTAACATATACAAGCTCTACCAACACACCGACTTTCACCTTAACAAATGCAGCAGGTTGTGATTCAATAATTACATTAAACCTTACTATCAATACTAGTTCAACTGGAACTGATGTTCAATCTGCATGTGACTCATACACATGGATAGATGGTAACACATACACAAGTTCAACAAATACGCCAACGTTCACTTTGACAAATGTTGCTGGTTGTGACTCAATCGTTACATTAAACTTAAGTATTAATTCTACAACAAGCTCTGCTACTCAAGCAGCATGTGAATCATATACTTGGAACGGACAAACATACACACAAAGTGGTACTTACACATTTACATCTACAAATGCTAATGGATGTGATTCAATTGCAACACTTATCCTAACGATTAATGCACTCCCAACAGCATCAGCTTCTGGAAATGGTGAGGTTTTAACTTCTTCAACAGCAAGTACCTACCAATGGATTGATTGTGCTACAAATAGTGCTATACAAGGTGCAACATCACAGACCTATACAGCAACTGAAAATGGAAGCTATGCAGTTATTGTAACAAATGCATCAGGTTGTTCAGATACTTCTAACTGTGTTATTGTTGAAACAATTGGACTTAATGAGTTTAGTAAGTTGAATGTTTTGGTTAACCCTAACCCATCTACAGGAATATTCAATATTGATTTTGAATTACCGACTGAGGCTTTGCTTACAGTACTTGATGCTTCTGGTAGAGTTATTCAATCTTCTATTATTACTAACGATTCAATCCTTGATTTAACATCGGCAGTAACAGGTATTTATTACCTTCAAATTAATTCTAACGACTTCAAAAAAGTAATTAGAATTGTTAAAAATTAATTCAAAATTATAATTTTAAAAAGAGCCATTTTTTAAGTGGCTCTTTTTTTTCTAAATTAATGAGTCATGAAAAAACATTATTTACTTTCAATTTTATTACTTTGTTCGCTTTTAAGTTTTGGTCAATCAATTACTATTGGAACTGGAACTGCAACAAGTTATTTTTATGGTCCTTACTACAGAAGTAGTGCCACCTCAACTTTTAATTTCTCAAAGTATGCATACATATATACCGCTGATGAACTCACCGGTATACCTCCAGGTTCATTGATTACTATGATTGAATGGGAAAAGGCATCTGGTACTATTACAGCGCCAAATACTTTTCAGATTTTTATGGAAAACAATTCAGCCGCAACATTAACGACAGGTACAACCTGGGGAACTTTGACATCGACATCTACTAGTGTATATAATAACACCGCTCAAGGATTTACAGTGACTGGACCCGGCTGGGAAGGTTTTACACTTACATCTCCTTTTATTTATACAGGTGGAACTCTTCAAATTTCAACTGATCACGTAAAACAAGGTACTGCAAGTGGTGCAAACAACTACTACTACACAACAGTAGCAGGAAAAGCTTTAGGATGGGCAGCAGGAGCAGCTGGTTCTAATGCTACACTATTAAATACTGCAACTTATGGAAATAATAGACCGAATATTAGAATAAGTTATATTCCTGGAACAAATTGTAATGGCACTCCTGAAGCAGGAACTTCGACTTCTTCGTCTACCGCGGTTTGTCCCTCGACTCCATTTTCATTATCACTTTCCGGAGCGACATTAGCCAGCGGATTAACCTATCAATGGCAATCTTCATCTGATGGTATAACTTATAGTGATATTTTAGGCGCCACTAATTCTGCCTTTTCATCATCACAAACATCAGATACGTATTATCAATGTGTTGTCACATGTACATCTAGTGGACAGCAAGATATATCAACCCCAATTCAAGTTACTACCAATTCATTTGTTAATTGTTATTGTCCTAGTAATGCTACTAGCACCGCTGACGAAGAAATTTTAAATGTTTCACTTGGTACATTAAATAACACGTCGACTTGCACAAACACAGGAGGTCCTGGTTCAATTTTGAACCAATATTCTGACTATTCCACAACAGTTACTCCTCCTATTTTAGCAGCAAGTGCTAACTATACCTTAGGAGTTCAAATTGGGACATGTGGTGGTAATTTTGGAAATATGACTAAAGCATTTATCGATTTTAATCAAAATGGTCAATTTACTGATCCGGGTGAAGAAATCTATGTTTCACCGGCAGCAGTTACTGGTCCTAATACCATCTCAGCTACCATTTTAATTCCTGCGAATGCAGTTGCCGGCCTAACTAGAATGAGAATTGTGACTGTTGAAACTACTGTAGCAACAGGAGTAACACCATGCGGAACTTATACCTGGGGTGAGACGGAAGATTATTTAGTTCAAATAGTTCCTCCCCCAACATGTCCACAACCGACTAACCCGTCATTAGCTACTTCTAGTTTAACAAGTGCAACCATTCAATGGACTGCAGGAGGAACTGAAACACAATGGCAAATTGAGTATGGCCCTGCAGGATTTACACCAGGAACCGGGACATTTCTTACAACTACTACAAATCCAACAACAATTAACGGATTAACTTCATATTCATTTTACCAAGCATATGTTAGAGGAATTTGTACGCCTGGCGACAGCTCGTATTGGGCAGGTACAATATCATGGAACACTTATGATCAAGGTCAATTTATGGATTGGGATTCTGAATGCCCAACAACTGGATATATTGATATTTTAGCTTCTGGAACTCCTATTAATACAACAGATGATTCAGAATTTGGAATAACATTACCGTTTCCTGTATTATATCAAGGTGCACTTTTTACTACGTGTACAATCGGTAATAACGGAGGAATCGTATTTGGTTCAACAACTGCAAATGTAGGTTATAACATGGTTGCTGGAAATGGATTATATCCATTTGTGCAAGATTTAAATACAGCTAATGCCGGTGGAGGAGTTTATTATGAAGCTATTGGTAATGCCCCAAATCGAAAATTCATAGTTTCATGGATCGATGTTCCACACTTCGGAACCGGAGGAACTGATGGAGCAACTTTTCAATTAATTATTGAGGAAGCAACCATGGAAATTTACTATGTTTATGAGGATGTACAAATGTCAAATGCAACCTGGGATAATGGAGCTGATGCAGAAATCGGAATTAGAGGATCTGTTCAAGATATTGATATATCCTTAAACAATACAAATTATCTTCTAGCTAACTCTTGCGTCCATTTCAGATACACAGACTGCCCAAAACCCAAGAATTTTAGTATGATTTTTACAGGTCCTACATCAGCAAATTTTTCTTGGACACCAAGTATAGCAAATGAAACTAACTGGACAGTAATTTATGGCACTCAAGGTTTTGATCCAACAACATCAGGTACTACATTGACGACAACAACACCATCGTTAATAATTACAGGTTTAACACAGCTTACCAATTACGATGTTTATATTTATTCTGATTGTAGTGTTGGGATACAAAGTGATGCCTTGATTGGAACATTTTTCACACCTCCTTATTGTTCTAATCCTACAGGCGTAATTGCAAGTTCGGAGATTGATTCAATTATTACAACTTGGAACTGGGCATTATCTGCACCTCAATTTCCTGTTACATCATTCAATATTCAATATGGACAAACTGGGTTTGATTTATATTCCAATGGAACTACGGAACAATTAGACAATAACTTCAACGACACATTATTCAATGCAAATTTTATGGCTGGCGGTGTTTATGATGTTTATGTACAAGCTGTATGTGGAACTGATACATCACTATTTGTGGGGCCTATTTCTGTAACAATGCCATTAACCAATAACGACGTTTGTGGTGCAGAAACAATTCCAGTAGATGGTGAAAACTATATTTTCAACAATACAGGAGCGACAATAGATCCAAATGATTTAGGAATAGTACCTCCGGCAACTGGCGCGAATACGACAGATGGATGGTTTAATTCTACGCTAAATTTAACTACCTGGTTTAAGTTTACGGCTCCAAATTCTGGAGATGTTCGAATTAATTGTACTAACATTAATTACAACGGACAAATTGCTGTATATAACAATAGTAACTGTCAAACATTAAACTTAAATCAATTAGTTGGTGCAAATGATAATGAGATTAATGGTACTAGTGTTGCGCCAAACTTTACTCTTTGTAATTTAATTCCTGGGAATACCTACCTTATGTTATTTGATGCCTTTATTTCAACCCCAGGCAATTATTCAATTTCAATTTCTGAAATTATTTTAAATGCGGGTACACAAGGAGCACAACTTGATGTTTGCTACGGAGATACAGTAAATTTATTCGATGGAATTACCGATAATGATGCAGAAGGAGTATGGACACAACAAATTCCAACTTTAGGATTACAAGATAGTCTATTCGTTACAACCGGATTAGCAAGTGTAGTATTTAATTTCACATACACGCTTACCGATGGATGTGCTGATGATGCTGTTAATGCAACTGTTAAAGTTTTTAGCCCATCGAGTGCAGGGAACGATGGTTCACTAACCCTATGTAAAAACGAACCTTTTTCATTACTTAATGGCTTGTCAGGTAATGTTGACATAGGCGGTACTTGGTATAATCCACAAAATCAAGTATTAGGTTCAAGTATTGACACTGCAAGTAATTTCCCTGGACAATTTAACTATGATTACATCGTATCAAATGGTATTTGTCCGGCAGATACTGCTAATATTCTAGTAATTGTTGACCCAAGTTGTGATTATTTAGCGAGTTTAGGAGAATTACAAGCTTCCTTGTTAATTTATCCAAATCCGACTTCAACTGAATTGACTTTAGATTTTGGATTTAATGCAGCTAACGTTAATTATATTCTATATGACATCAACGGAAAAATAGTTTTAGCAGAAAACGAAATTGCTTTTCAAAATGGAAAATATATCGTTGGAACCGCTGGTATATTGCCGGGAATGTATATGCTTCATATTAATTCAAAAGAAAATAATCAGGTATATAGAATAATCAAGAATTAATTTTTCCAAATGCAGTATTTTTGTTGGTTATTAGAAAGAAAACTATGAGCAACGAGAATTCTTCATCACTTAATGAAACGTTAACTCGGTCAAGAAAACCGAAATGGCTACGTGTAAAACTTCCAATAGGCGAGAATTATAAAAAAGTTCGCTCATTAGTAGATCAACATAAACTTCATACTATCTGCGAAAGTGGAAGTTGTCCAAATATGGGTGAATGCTGGGGTGAAGGAACCGCTACTTTCATGATACTTGGAAACATTTGTACTCGTTCATGTGGGTTTTGTGCTGTACAAACCGGAAGGCCAGAACCCGTGGACGAATTCGAACCCGGAAGAGTAGCGAACAGTGTGAAATTAATGGGGGTAAAACATGCCGTAATCACATCGGTAGATCGAGATGACTTGAAAGATGGTGGAGCAGATATTTGGGCTCAAACCGTTAGAGCTATTCGTCATCAATCACCCGGAACAACCTTAGAAACGTTAATTCCTGATTTTGCTGGGAAATGGGAAAATTTGCAAGTAATAATTGATGTTGCACCTGAAATTGTTTCACACAATCTCGAAACAGTTAGACGTTTAACTAAGCAAGTACGAATTCAGGCAAAATATGACCGTAGTTTAGAAGTTCTCTTTAGATTGAAAAAAGGAGGAATGAGAACAAAATCAGGAGTGATGCTCGGACTGGGTGAAACGGATGAGGAAATTATTGAAACGATGACTGATTTAAGAAGTGTCGGTGTAGATATTTTAACTTTAGGCCAATATTTACAACCTACTCCGAAACATTTACCCATTCAAGAATTCATAACCCCAGAACTCTTTGATAAATATGGTCAATTAGGCAAAGACATGGGATTTAGATATGTTGAAAGTGGGCCATTGGTTCGTTCATCCTACCATGCGGAAAAGCATATTTTTTAAAACTGTTGGTTAATGAGATATATTTTATCAATTTGTTTGTGCTGGGTAATTAACTTTTGCCATTCAGCAGAATATGGTATTTGTATTAATAATCACATTAGCGTTCACAAATCAGCAAATAAAACTAGTGAACAAGTTACTCAATTAATTTTTGGCGACATCTATACCATTATTTCAAAATCAAAAGATAAAAAATGGTTGTTTATTGAAAATCAATATGATAGTTATAAGGGTTGGATTGCAAGTACAAATCATCGGTTTTTAAGTGAGGAAACATTCCAAGAGATGAAAAAAGATACCTTTCCTGTTTGTGGTGATCTACAAGGAATCATTGAATTTGAAGGTAAGAAATTTGAAATTTCACTCGGTAGCACATTGCCTTTTTACGAGAATGGAAAATTAAAAATAGACAATAAATCAGCGTCATTTAGTGGAAATGCATTATATCTTCCAAGAGAATTTAACTCGCAACAAGTACTGCTGACTGCTAAATTGTGTTTAGAAATACCCTATTTATGGGGAGGTAAAAATGCATTAGGTTATGATTGTTCAGGATTTGTTCAAACCGTTTACAAAACATTTGGAATTAAGTTACCGAGGGATTCAGGACAACAGGTTAAACTTGGTGAGGACATTAGTTTATCCAATGCGATAGTGGGCGACTTAGCTTTTTTTCATGAAAATGGCAAAATAGTTCACGTTGGGATTATAATTGAGGGGAATAAAATAATTCATGCCTCCAAAAAAGTTAAAATAAATAAATTAGATAATACAGGTATCTGGGTTGATGATACACAGTCCTACAGTCATTTTTTGAAATGTATAAAACGAATTGTTCACTAATTTAAAATGAATGTAACATTAAATTAACTCATTCGTATTTGCACACTTGGGTAGAAAAATGTAATTTTGCGCCCGCGAAATAAATTTAAACAAATTTAAAATTAAGTATGGAGTCAATGATGATTTATGTGCCTATTGTAATGGCAATTATAGGATTGCTTTTTATGGCAATGAAAAGATCTTGGGTATTGAAGCAAGATGCAGGTGATGGAAAGATGAAAGAAATTTCAGATTACATCTATGAAGGAGCGCTTGCATTTTTAAAAGCAGAGTATAAATTACTCACTATTTTTGTTTTAATCTCAAGTGTAGTATTAGCTGTAATATCTTTTGTTGTTCCTACAACACATATTTTAATTGTAGTAGCTTTTATATTTGGAGCTTTCTTTTCAGCATTGGCTGGAAATATGGGGATGAAAATCGCTACTAAAACAAATGTACGAACAACACAAGCGGCGCGTACAAGCCTTCCACAAGCCTTGAAAGTTTCCTTTGGTGGTGGAACAGTAATGGGATTAGGTGTAGCAGGTTTAGCCGTTCTTGGTCTAACAGCATTCTTTATCTTTTTCTTTCACTATTTCATGGGTGGTGTATGGCAATCTGCAATGTTTGATGGAGTAATGAAAACTCCTTCAGAACTTATGACTATAGTACTTGAAACTTTAGCTGGATTTTCCTTGGGTGCAGAATCAATTGCTTTATTTGCTCGCGTTGGAGGAGGTATTTATACAAAAGCTGCCGATGTTGGAGCTGATTTAGTTGGTAAAGTTGAAGCAGGTATACCAGAAGATGATCCTAGAAATCCTGCTACAATTGCAGATAATGTAGGTGACAATGTGGGTGATGTAGCTGGAATGGGAGCAGATTTATTTGGTTCTTATGTTGCTACTGTTTTAGCTGCAATGGTACTTGGAAACTACGTAATTGGCGATATGAATGGTAATATCGTTGATTCAGGATTTGGTGGAATTGGACCAATATTACTACCAATGGCAATTGCTGGTTTTGGTATTTTATTCTCGATTATTGGAACCATGCTCGTTAAAATATCTAGCAATGACGCAAAAGAACAACAAGTTCAGGGAGCATTAAATTTAGGTAACTGGATTTCTATTGGATTAACAGCCATCGCTTGTTATGGTTTAGTGACTTGGATGTTGCCAGCTACGATGAAAATGAATTTCTTTGGAGAAGGAATTAAAGAAATTTCATCCTTGCGCGTGTTTTTCGCTGCAATTGTTGGATTAGTTGTTGGTGGGGTTATCTCATCTGTAACTGAATATTACACAGGTCTAGGTACGAAACCAGTATTGAAAATTGTTCAAAAATCTGCCACAGGAGCTGGAACAAATGTAATTGCAGGTTTAGCAACAGGAATGATTTCAACATTCCCTACAGTATTGTTATTTGCAGGCGCAATTTGGGGGTCATACGCTTTAGCTGGTTTCTATGGTGTTGCATTAGCCGCTTCAGCAATGATGGCAACAACAGCTATGCAATTAGCAATTGACGCTTTCGGTCCTATTTCTGATAATGCAGGTGGTATTGCTGAAATGAGTGAATTACCTAAAGAAGTTCGTCAACGTACAGACATTTTAGATTCAGTAGGTAACACAACTGCTGCAACAGGTAAAGGCTTTGCAATTGCATCAGCTGCTTTAACTTCATTAGCATTGTTTGCTGCATATGTAACCTTCACTGGAATTGACGGAATCAATATATTTAAAGCTCCTGTTTTAGCCATGTTATTTGTTGGTGGTATGATACCTGTAGTTTTCTCTGCCTTAGCAATGAATTCTGTTGGTAAAGCTGCTATGGATATGGTGTATGAAGTTCGTCGTCAGTTCAAAGAAATTCCAGGGATCATGGAAGGCACAGGAAAACCTGAGTACGGAAAATGTGTTGAGATTTCAACTAAAGCTGCACTACGTGAAATGATGTTACCTGGTGTTTTAACAATCGGATTTCCAATTGTTATTGCAACACTTCCAATGTTACTGGGATATGACAATCAGTTAATTGCCGAAATGCTAGGAGGATATATGGCTGGAGTAACTGTTTCAGGTGTACTTTGGGCAGTGTTCCAAAATAACGCTGGTGGTGCATGGGATAATGCTAAAAAATCTTTTGAAGCAGGAGTTGAAATTAACGGTGAAATGACCTACAAAGGATCTGATGCACACAAAGCTGCCGTAACAGGAGATACAGTTGGAGATCCATTTAAAGATACATCTGGACCATCCATGAATATATTAATTAAATTAACCTGCTTAATAGGTTTAGTAATTGCACCAATTTTGGGTTCTGGTCATGATTCTAATAAAAACGTGGCACAAGCAGGTGGAACTAAGATGGAAGCTTGTCATGGAAAAGAAAAAGCATGCTGCAAAAAAAGTGATGTAAAGGCATGTCACGGAAAAGATATGAAAACCAAATGTGACATGTCTAAATGCTCCAACATGACTAAGGAAGAATGCGCTAAGATGTGTGATCAGATGGGTTGTTCAAAAGAGGAGAAAGAAATTTGTATGTCTCACTATGACGCAAAAGGAAAATGGATAGGTGGTGATGCTAACCAGTGCAAATCAGATAAAAAAGAATGTTGCGCTAAAGACAAAAGCTCGCATTAAACTAATTATATAGTACGTTAAAAGCTGTTCGAAAGGGCAGCTTTTTCTTTGACCTAAATTTTCATTGATTAAAAGGCAAAGTATTTGATGAAGGTAAATTATAAATTTGTAAAAACCAGAAACTATGAAAGCTCTATGGATTTTTAGCGTTCTACTATTAATTTCTTGCTCTGCGCAAAAACAAACACTTGTTTTTATTAAACACATCCCCTATTGTGGTGGAGCTAAACCAACCCCTGAAATGGCTCGTGGCACAGTAGTTATGGCGTCAAAATCAAAGTTTGCCATTACAAAAAAAGGTGAAAAGAAAATTGAAAAATGGATTACTACAGATACCTCAGGAACATGGACAGGAAAACTTAACGCAGGATCATATGATATTTATCAAGCCGAAAAGTTTATGTCAACGCAAGAATTGATAACGCAATTTAAATTAGTTGATTCAGAATTTTATAAGTTCAAGGGTGAAAAATGTTTAGAAAACTGGAAAATGCAGCCTGATTTTTCATTTGAAACAACGAATTCAGGTTCCATTCATATAGAACTGAAAGGTAAATGTTTTGTTGGATTCAGTCCATGTTTTGATTATATTGGTCCAAAAGTTCAATAAAATGGAATTTCTACCCAAAGATCTCGATGAATATGTATTAAGGCATACACCAAAAGAATCTAAAATTCTTTATCAAATAAACCGAGAAACACATTTAAAGGTAATGCAACCACGTATGTTGAGTGGACATTATCAAGGTCAATTGCTTAAGTTTTTAGTAGAAATGATTCAACCTAAAACTATTTTAGAAATAGGAACTTATACGGGTTATTCAGCAATTGCAATGGCGGAAGGACTTCCAGAAGATGGGAAATTAATAACCATTGATACGAACATGGAGTTGGAGAAATTAATTGATTCCTTCGTTTGCCAGGCTGAGTTAAAAACTAAAATTGAACAACTTACAGGAAATGCTTTAGAAATAATACCAACATTGAATCAAACTTTTGATCTCATTTTTATTGATGCTGATAAACGAAATTATAGAAATTACTTAGATCTTGTTTTGGATAAAGTTAATCCAGGTGGATACATAATAACCGACAATGTACTTTGGTCTGGAAAAGTAACACTACCAGCAGATAAAATGGATATAGACACCCGTCTCATTAACGAATATAATGATTACGTGCAATCCCATCCCAATCTAAAATCTATTTTACTTCCAGTTAGAGATGGATTGTATGTATCGAGAAAAATCTAACGATTCTTTCTTATAAATTTGGCATTTCTCGTGTGAATGAAGGAATTCCTGTAACATCCATACCTGTAATTAATAAATGAATGTCATGCGTTCCTTCATAAGTCACCACAGACTCTAAATTAGCCATGTGACGCATCATTGAATACTCACTTGTAATTCCCATCCCACCATGTATTTGACGAGCTTCTCTTGCAATATTTAATGCAATTTCAACATTGTTTCTTTTTGCCATTGAAATTTGAGCGCTTGTTGCTCTACCATCATTTCTCAACTGACCTAATCGTAATGTCAATAATTGTGCTTTCGTGATTTCCGTAATCATTTCAGCAAGTTTCTTTTGAATCAACTGAAAAGCACCTATTGGAACGTTAAATTGAGTTCTTTCTTTAGAATATCTCAATGCTTGATCGTAACAATCCATTGCCGCTCCTAATGCTCCCCAGGCAATTCCATAACGAGCTGAATCCAAACAACTCAATGGTGCTCCTAAGCCAGATCTTCCAGGAAGTATATTTGATTTAGGCACTTTCACATTGTCAAAGATTAATTCTCCTGTTGATGAAGCTCTCAAGGATAATTTCCCGTGCATTTCTGGAGTGGAAAATCCTTCCATGCCACGCTCAACCAAAACACCATGAATTCTGCCGCTTTCATCCTTTGCCCAAACCACTGCTACATGAGCAAAAGGAGCATTGGAAATCCACATTTTAGCACCATTTAAAATAACGTGATCACCAGCATCTTTAAAATTTGTAATCATTCCACCTGGATTTGACCCATGATCAGGCTCTGTCAATCCGAAACAACCCATCATTTCTCCACTTGCTAATTTTGGCAAGAATTTTTGGCGATGCTCCTCAGACCCATATTTCCAGATAGGATACATCACTAATGATGATTGAACAGAAGCTGTTGAACGCAAGCCAGAATCACAACGTTCCAATTCTTGCATAATCAATCCGTATGAAATTTGATCTAGCCCAGCACCTCCATATTCCTCAGGAATATAAGGTCCAAATGCACCAATCTCACCTAATCCTGGTAAAAGGTGATTTGGAAATGTTGCGTTCTCGTAATGTTCATCAATAATAGGAGACACTTCCTTTTTTACCCATGCACGGGCAGCATCCCTAACTAATTTATGTTCTTCCGACAACAAATCATCCATTCCATAATAATCAGGATGTACATATTGATCACTTTTCATTTTAATAAGATTTTGGTGTGTAAAATTACGTAATATTTACTAAGTCAAAGATTAAACAATAAAAAAATAGGTTTGTTTTGTGCAATAAGCCGAGTAATTGAATTCTAATCTAAATAATCATTTTTCTCTATGCGATCCTGAACAAAAAGCATGTTTTTCTCCTTTGTTTTTTGACGAGTTTCTTTCGCTGTTTTTGTAAAATACTTATGTTGATTTAAAAATGAAATTTGAATTTCATCCCATTTTCTGTCGCTTGTTATAATTCCTCTTTCCCTTAATTCACGGCTTAATTTATCAGCTATTTCTTCAAAGTCATTACGACCGAGATAATCTAAATCAGCGTCACAAATTATTTCTTGAAGTTTATTCGTGGGTTTATGTGGAATTTGAGTGACAAAGATCAACTCTTTTATGGTTTGAATGTGATCCTGGGTGTAACCATATTGAGGTAAGATTTCTTCGGCCATTCTTGCGCCAATTGGCTCATTGTGGCTATAACTTTCAAGAAACCCGGCATCGTGAAAAATTGCTGCTGTTTTCAATAAAAATAGCCCTTCGTCAGTCACACCCTCAAGAAGTGCCAAACGTTCAACGGACTTAACCACGTCTTTCGTATGATTAATACTGTGGTAATAAAGATTCTTATCCAAACCATTTTCTAGCATTTTTAAAACATGATGCTCCGTTTTATAGTATTTAATTGTACTAAAGTGATGAAGATTAACGATTTGCAGAAAACGATCATTTGGATAAAGTCCCTCATTGCTTTTAGAAAGTTCTGGCTTAATACGATTAACAACATACATATCCATCAACCCTTTACCTTTCGTTTGCACCTTTCCTTTGAACTCACACTCAAAATAGGGTTCAATGTATGAAAAGGTGGAACCAGAAACCATTACTTTACCAGGTTCACCCAACATTTCCATTCGCTGAGCCTCATTAACAGTTGAACCCCATATATCGTATGCTAGACGTTGTGTACCTATTACCCCAGCGGTTACACTACCTGTATTTATCCCTAAACGTATTTCCCAATAGTCTTCATGATTTGCAATAGCATCGTACTTTAATTTTGCCATATAATCTTGAATCTGAAGAGCCGCTAAGCAGGTATCTATTGGATTAGTCGAATTTTTTTCAGGAACTCCACCGGCACACATGTATGCATCACCAATAGTTTTAATTTTCTCGAGTTCATTTGCTACAATTATCTCGTCAAATTTTCGGAACATGACATCTAATTTATTTACCAAGCGACTTGGTGCCATTGTTTCAGAAATTTTTGTAAAACCAACTACATCTGTAAACATTACAGAAACTGTACTAAAGGCTTTTGCAGATACTTTTCCTTTAGATTTCAATTCTTTAACAGATGATTCTGGTAATATATTTAATAAGATACTCTCACTTTTATCCTTTTCAAGTTGTAAAAGTTTTTGCTGTTCATCTACCTTATTCTTTTCCGATTGGATTTGCTCGTTCTGTACTTCAATTTGCTTTTTCTGTTCTCTAATTTCTCTGGTTCGTTCTGCAATTTTTATTTCCAACTTTACTTGTTCCCTTCTCCCCTGCTCTATTCTTCGGCGTACATAGACATACGAAATCAAACTTAGTCCTATTGCCAAAAGACTCCAGAACCACCAAGTACTCCAAAAAGGAGCTTGAATACTTATTTCGAGTGTAGCGGGTGATGTAGACCACGGTCCGAGCCCAGTTCTTGCATATACTTTTAAAACATAATCCCCTGAAGACAAGGCGTTAAAGTTTATTTCATTATTGCTTTGTATCAATATTTCACCTTCATCAGAACCCTCTAAAATATATTTGTAATTAACTAAATTGGTATTACTTAGTTCAGAAGGTTGAAAACGAATCGTAAAACTCCGCTGCCTGTATGAAAGTGAAATTCGTTGAGTATTTGCCAGCGAACTATTCAATAATTTATTTTTATCACCTGGTTTTACCCAAGAACCATCTACCTTTATTTTAGTGAAAATTACTTTTGTCTCTTTGGATGAGTGAAGTAAGTCCCTAGGATTAAAGTAATTAAATCCATATATTCCCCCAAAATAAAATATTTTAGAAGAAGATTTGTAATAGGCTCCTTGATTAAACTCATTACTCATCAAACCATCGATTTCTCTATAATTTATGGCCTTCTGTGATTTGGGGTCAAACTTAGTCAAACCCTTATTCGAGCTCAACCATAAAAAACCTTCTTCATCTTGTAGTACGCCATAAATCACATTATTTGGCAGTCCGACAGCTCGATTAAAAACTTGAACGTTCCCATTCTCAATATTTAGTTTTACAAGACCCGATCCACTTGTTCCACACCAAAAAGTTGTGGCATCAGATTGACAAATTGAATTGATGTAATCTACTGCCTTAGATTTAATTTTAGTATTGAATTTATACGGAATTATTTTCAATCCGTTTTTGGTGTTAATTAGTCTGTTTAAACCGCCACTGCTTGTTGCAAACCAATACTGACCAGTATTATCTTTAAATCCATATCGGCAAACCCCAAGTGAAATAGATTCATTTGTATTTTTTTGATCATGTTCAAATTTTACTGCTGTTTTCTTCGATAAATCAACCAAAACTACACCAGAACGAGTAGCCAGAAAATACTGATTTTCTAAATAAGGTATGATTGCATAGGTTTTATCGTGTTTATTAGCATCGATAGGATTAAGAAAATTTAATGGTTTGAAAGAATAAGATTTTGAGCTGCTTATTTCTAACAGATAAAGTCCATCTAAACAACCTGCTAATATTTTATCATTCGAAATTGCATACAGCGATAATACAACAGATTTATCCTTTTCAATAGGATTCAAGGAAGATCGTGAAAAATGCTCTAATTTCTGACTAGCGACATGTAATCGTGTAATTCCATCATCTGTTCCGATAAACATGTACGTTTTATCAGGACTTTCACCAAAACTCCAAACATTGGCAACTGGAAGTCCTTTTTCAGGATTATCCGAAGGGCCTATCCCAAGAAACCCTCTATTTGTTGGGTCAAAACTGCTTAATCCTCTTTCAGTACCAATCCAAATACTTCCGCTTTTATCCTTAAACAAGGTGTTTAAACCATTGAACAACAGAGCGTCTTTACGAAATAAATCTTCCGTAAATTGATTAACTGACCAGTCTTTATTTACCGCAAAAAGCCCATTATTTGATGTCGCAATGAAGGTTTTATCTCCTGAACGACAAACATCAGTTATATTTAACAACCCAAATCGATCATCTAATAATTGAAAGGAGGGTTCAACTTTTCGTTTGTTCAAATGAAAGGAATAAAGCCCCTGACTTGTAGCAAATAAAAGCACCTCATTTGAATATTTTATAATCCGTTGAACAGTTGGTGGTTTGTCCGATTTCTGAGGAACAAAAAGTTTAATGCTTTTCTTTTTCTTAATAGAATAGATAAACAGTTGACTATCATCAGTATCAATTATTAATTCATCATCATTTAAGCCATATACGAGTTTGATTTTTGATGTAAAAAGATTATTTGAAATTGAGGTAAAAAGTAGCGTTTTTGTATCAAAATACAACAACCCATTACCCATTGTTGCAATCCAAAGATTGTCTTTTGAATCAACAAAAATAGATTCGATTTGAAGGGATTGTTTTCTGTTTAACGAAAATGATCGAAATTTTTCGAGAACAGGGTCATATAGAGTAAGACCATTAACGGTTCCAAACCAAATTCTCCCATCTTTTGATTTAGCCGAGCATTTGAATGATTGACTTAAGATATTCTTGTTATCGTCGGGCGTAAAAACCTCAAAAGATTTTCCATCAAAACGATTTAGCCCATCTTGCGTACCTACCCAAATTCCGTAGTTATCATCTTGAATAATGGTTGTCACTAAACTCTGCGATAACCCATCGTTTATTGTATAATTTCTAAAACGAAATTCACCTTGAGCGTAAATTCTCGACGCACAGAAAAGTAAGGTTAAGCAAAAAAGAAAGTTTTTCAACACGATCTTTATGCCGCAGGATCTGTTGGATTTTTAGGCAGAATAGCAGAGTTTTCAAGATCTCTATCAAACATATACATTCCCCCTTTATCACCTCCAATTAATCGAAGTTTATCTAAAATTGTTCGAGCAAGAGCCTCTTCTTCAAGTTGCTCAGAAACATACCATTGAACAAAATTATGGGTTGAATAATCTTTTTCTTGCAAACAAACATCCACTAAATTATTGATGCTTTCAGTTACTTTGATTTCATGTTGCAACAAGAGTGTAAATACACTTTCAAGGTTATCAAATTCAACCGGAGGTTTGCCAATAGCAGGAACCAGGGCCTTACCTCCTCTTTCGTTCACAAATTTGATGAGTTTTAGCATATGAAAACGCTCTTCATCGGAGTGTAAATACATGAATTTTGCAGTTCCATTTAGGCCATTGTTCTCGGCCCATGATGCCATAGATAAATAGTATTGCGAAGACGAAGCTTCTTTTTCAATTTGATCATTTAGGGCTTGTTCAACTCGTGTATTCATGACGGAAAGTTTTTATTATCAAAATTACAATTCTTTATTGACTTTTGTTCAATTTAAAACAAAATGAATTACACATGTATATACCTCATCACTTGAAAAGTAAGATGTGTAAATACAATTCTTGGATTTGCATTTCGTTCAAGGTGGTAATGAATATCATTCATTGTTTGCATGAAAGCTTGAATATTTTTACCATGAATAAATTTGGCAAAGTTCTTTAGAAATTCTGACTCACTCTGCGATAGTTTTACCAAAGTTCCGGGTGTATAATTCATTAAAATACTTTGGCGAATTAGATGCAATGCATAAACAATAAACAATTTTTGTTTTTCTTTAGATTGTTGAGCGGCTTCTTCAGCCCAATCAAGCATGGCATTAACATCTTTTTTATATCCTGAACGCATCAGATTTTTAAAAAACTCGAGAAAATCTGTGTTCTCTTGTTGTTTTAATTGTTGCATTGCCGTTAAGTAATTTCCCTCACTAAAAGAGGCAAAACTTTGGGCTGTTTCAGTATCAATCATTGTTTTTTGAACAAGATAAGATATAAGTTCCTCATCTGGAATTCGTGGTACAGTCACAATCTGTGTTCTGGAAAGAATAGTTGGTAAAATGCCGTCAATGGATTCACAAAGAAGAAGAAACATGGATTTTTCAGGTGGTTCCTCTAAGATTTTCAATAACTTATTGGCGCAAATTGCATTCATTTCTTCTGCCATCCAGATCACATAGATTTTATAACCGCCTTCATAGGATTTTAAAGCTGTTTTACGAATGATTTCCTGACTTTCATCTGCGCTTATTATTGGTCTTCTCTCACGATCATCAATTCGCTGGGTCCATTCGTACAAATCAAAATACGGGTTCTCTTTTAGTTGATTACGCCAATCTGTAAGGTGTTTTGATGAAGTTTTTGAAATTGCTTGAACAACAGGAAAGAAAAAGTGTAAATCAGGATGTTGTAAATCAGTAACTTTTTTACAACTGCTACATTGCCCACAACTATCCGTTTCAGATTTGTTTTCACAAAACACGTATTGAATAAATGCTAGTGCCAAAGGTAAGTTTCCATAGCCCATTTTTCCAGAAAACAATTGAGTTTGAGCAATTTTATCCTCCTTTATTTCCTGAATTAATAGGTGTTTTAATTCCTGATGGCCAATAACATTTTTGAATAACATTGGTTAAAATTAATTCTATTTTTATTATCTACGCGATATTGTTGTAAATTCGAACAAACATTTAACGAATGGAATTTATTGAACCAAATTTAGAGGTTATTCTGCAACACCTTGAAACGATAAACGCAACTACTACACCAAATTGGGGAGAAATGTCTGCACAAAGAATGGTTGAGCATCTTTCCGACTCTTTGAAAATGGCAGTTGGGAAAAACACCTTTCCTTTAGAGATCCCGGAGGATAAAATTCCTAGGATGAAAGATTTCTTACATTCAGATAAACCTATGGCAAAAAATAGTGAAGTTGCGTTTGCCAAAAAAGGAGAACCTCTACGAAATGAAGACATGGATTTTGCCATTGATGAATTAGCAGAAAATTGGATAGAATTCGAAGATTATTTTTCTGAAAATGAAGGTGGAACAACCTTACATCCATATTATGGTATGTTAAATCACGAGGAGTGGCTGCGTTTACATGCCAAACATTTCACGCACCATTTTAGTCAATTTAATTTGGTGTCTCCTTCGGAAAGTTAACTGCTTTATAAAAGTTTGGGATAAGAGTTTTGTTAAGTTTTCAGCTAATATTCAGATGTAAAGCTTATTTCTGAAGAATAACGAGTTGTTTCGAAGGATGACAATGCAAGAGATAGTTG
>JBIKQS010000106.1:0-7671 GCA_044349575.1 Crocinitomicaceae bacterium | reverse complement strand
GGATGTTCTATTTTCCATAGAATAGAGTTTTCTAATTTTGCATCTTCCTGTGCTCGTGAGATGTTCAAGCAGGAAGTAAATAGTACTACTGCGATAATCAATTTTAAATGTTTCATTTTTTTAAATTTTTATGATTTACTCGGTTAGTACAAGTAATCCAAATTTGTTACAAAAAATGAAACTATTTTTTTTTAAAGAAGACTATTATTTTTCTCGTGAAAGCATTACCTATAACTATTGTATTGGTTTAAGATGAAAATTATTGTTCCTAGAGAAACTTTGAATATCATTAAACGGCACACCACCTTTTTTCATGATTTCATGTGCTTTTCTCATTATAAGTTGTCGATTGTAGAAGGTTTCATTCACCACAAAGTGATGAATAGAATGCGTTGAACCGAAGTTAAAACAAAATAATTGAAAAGGCCATGTCCACCAAACATTCAAAACTTGAGTTTGCTGCATGAGATTACCATCTTCTACATCTCCATAATAGTGCATATTTGAAGTTATGAAATGTAAACAAAATTGACGAATGAAATTGGGAATTACAAAAACAAACATGAGTGGAGAAATTATACCCTCAGCATATTGAATAGTACTATGTTGACTAATATCAAAAACGTTAAAAAAAGAAACGAGATGATAACCAAACCAAATATAAAATAACACAGTCAAAGGAATTCCAAAGGGAAGAAGTCCTACCAAAATGGTTTGTTGCAGCTTCTTCATATCCTTATTCGAAAAATTTCCTTTTTTGTGTTCCTCTTTAATTTCCCGACGGATCTTCCGAAAACGCAACAAAAAACCCAAAACAAGATCGGGAGTAATTAGTAAACGAAGTAAACTCCATTTTTCTCCATTGGTAACTCCACGCTCTTCTATGTCAATTACTTGACCTGAATGTTGATGATGGTAATTATGCCAATACCTTCTAATCCAGGGATTGAGAGTCAGAGGTCTAAAAAACCAAACGAAAAAAAGCATAAAATTGTGTATCAACTTCATTTTTTTGAAATACAATCCATGAATTAGATCATGTTCCAATTCATGTAAAATAGAGGTCCAAAAAGCAATCCAAAGGACCATAGCCCACGAAGGAAGAAAACCGATGTTCCACAAATAAATACTGAGTAATATGCAACCAATACTCACGCTAAAAAAAGAGAGGCCTAATAAATCTTGATGTTTTAACAGTGTATTATTACTTTTCAAACGATGAAATTCATGCTGTAAATTTTGCACGATAATCTTTGTGGAATGGGTATGTGAATGTTCCAAAAAAGGTGGTATTTAGTTCTTAATCTACAGTTAAAGTATCTATCCTAGTTTGTAAAAATAAAACAAATATCACTTCCCCTCATTAGCACCCTCGTAATAAGTCAAACTATCTTGCGCTAAAAATTAGGTAGATCCTTCAAGTCTATGCTTATATAATCATCCAATTCCTAATAAATCCTTACTTTTGCATCATTAATCATTCCTATGAAAATTTCGTACAACTGGCTTAAATCATACATTAAAACTGAATTATCTCCCGAAGAGATGGGTGAAATATTAACTCAAACTGGATTGGAAGTTGAAGCCATTGAAAAAATTGAGGCAGTGAAAGGTGGTTTGGAAGGCGTTCTAATTGGCGAAGTTTTATCTTGTGAGAAGCATCCAGATGCTGATAAACTCAAAGTTACTTCTGTTAATATCGGTTCGGAAGTTTTACAGATTGTTTGCGGTGCAAGTAATGTTGCTGTTGGACAAAAAGTACCCGTTGCTACCGTTAGATGTACTCTTTATCCTAAACCGGATGAAGCATTTAAAATAAAATTATCAAAAATTAGAGGCGTTGAATCGCAAGGGATGATTTGCGCAGAAGATGAACTAGGGATAGGGACCTCACATGATGGTATTTTGGTACTCGATCCTCAGACTGTTCCTGGAACTCCTGCGGCTTCATATTTTCAACTTGAAAACGATTATCAAATTGAAATTGGTCTTACCCCGAACAGAGCGGATGCCATGGGACACATTGGGGTTGCAAGAGATTTAAAAGCTTATTTGAATTTTCATACGAGTGAAAATCTATCACTGCAATTTCCTGATATTTCTTTGTTCGCAGTTGACAACCAAAATTTACCCATATCAGTACAGGTTGAAAATACCGATGCTTGTTCGCTGTATTGTGGAATAAGTCTAACAGATGTAACTGTAAAACCTTCACCGGCTTGGTTACAAAATAAACTTCGGGCGGTTGGTCTTTCACCAATAAATAATATTGTTGATATTACCAATTTTGTCATGCGTGAATTGGGAACTCCTCTTCATGCCTTTGATGCAGAAAAGTTAAACGGTAAAGTAGTTGTTAAAAATGCTACAAATGGCACTAAATTTTTAACGCTTGATGGAATTGAGCGTACACTAGATTCATCAAATTTGATGATTACAAATGGAACAGATAATCTTTGTTTAGCAGGGATATACGGTGGATTGGAATCTGGAGTAAGTGATCAAACCACTTCTGTATTTATAGAAGCTGCCTATTTCGATCCTATTTCAATACGTAAATCCGCTCGCTTTTTTGGATTAAATACAGATGCAAGTTTCAGATTTGAGCGAGGAATTGACCCTGAACTAGTTGAATTTGCAATGAAAAGGGCGGCTTTATTGATTAAAGAAATTGCAGGAGGTCGTATTTCAATGAATCCTATTCGAATTGAAAACAATATCCGCAAAGCAACGGAAGTTAATTTCAATACCATTCAGTCCAATCGATTGTTAGGAATACATTTAACTGATGGAGAAACTGAATCAATTTTAAGTGAATTAGATATTAAAGTGATTGAGAAAAAAGATGAAAATTGGATTTTATCCATTCCATCCTATCGCGTTGATGTTACCCGTGCTTGCGATGTTTCGGAAGAAATTTTGAGAATTTACGGTTTTAATAATGTTCCAATTCCCGAAAAATTAAATACATCAATCACAACTTTTCCTAAACCCGATTTAGAGAAAACACATAATACAATTGCAGATTTATTGGTTGACAAAGGGTTTGTTGAAGTGATGAACAACTCATTAACAAAAAGCAGCTATTATTCTTCAAATCAAGAGGATAGTAATTCAGTTTCAATATTAAACCCCTTGAGTCAAGAGTTGGGAATAATGAGAAAATCCTTACTTTTCGGAATTCTTGAAAATCTTCAATACAATCAAAATAGACAACAAAGTAATTTAAAAGTTTTTGAGTTCGGTAAAACATATCAAAAGCTTGAAAAAGGATACTCAGAATCAAAACAATTAGTTTTTGCAATTTCTGGAAGAAAGCACCTAGAACGTTGGAACTCAGGAAACGAACAAGTGGATTATTTCTCTTTAAAGGGCTACGTAGATGCTTTATTTACGAGACTTGGTTTGATGAGACACATCTCCTTTGATTCTATGAATTCTGATTACTATTCGGAAGGTCAAACCTTAAAAATTCAAGGCAAATTAGTTGGTGAATTAGGCATTTTAAATTCAACTTTACTTAAACAATTCGATTTAAAACAACCCGTGTACGCTGCAATTATTCAATGGGATACTGTCGTTGATTTGTTGAAATTGAATGCAATAAAATACCAGGAAATTCCAAAAACTTTTGCAGTTCGTCGTGATTTCTCGCTTCTCCTTAACAAAGAAATTACTTTTGATCAAGTTGCTCAATCAGCAAAGAAAGTAGAGAAGAAACTGCTGAAATCAGTAGAATTATTTGATGTTTATCAAGGGAAGAATCTCGAGGAAGGTAAAAAATCCTATGCTGTATCTTTCCACTTCCAAGACAATGAATCCACATTAACAGATCATACAGTAGATCAGATTATGGATAAAATTAAGAAATCACTGGAAATAGATATTAGTGCTCAATTAAGATAATTCCTTATCTGATATAGTCTTTATACTCCACTTTGTTGGAATCAAATGTAAATAACGGTAGCAAATCACCAGCATTGTCGTGATTAGTCATTCGATCTGATAAATATTTTGCAATATCTAAACGATTGGATTCAAAGGTTAATATTTCCACAATTTTATACGCTTGGCCAGATGTCAAACAAGTAAATTCAAGATCTTTCTCAATCGCTTCAACTTGATCTGATTCGAAAGACAATTCTTTAATTTCTTTCAAATAATTATCAAAATTTGAAAGAACTCTTGTACAGTTTACTCTTGCTGAACCTTTAATGGAATTAAACTGGTTAGTTGTTGAATTTGTAGTATTGGTAGAATTATTTGAATTCGTATTCCAATTAGTTGTATTTGAATTGTTCGTATTTGTATTCCAATTGGTTGAATTTGAATTCGTTTGGTTCGTTGGTGTGTTTGATTGGTTAGATTGTCCTGTTGTTGTCACAGTTGTTGAAGTCGTTGTTACAGTTGTTGAAGAATTTGATTGAACATTTGTGTTCGTATTTCCAGCACCATTCAAATTCATGTTAACATTCATATTTATACCTTGTCCTGTAACTGGATCAACAACATTCATATTCATTCCAGTAGTTCCAACATTTATATTTGCTGTACCATTTGTTGAATTTTGGTTGGAAGTATTGGTATTCATTCCATTAGTCCCTACATTCATAGTAACATTACCATTTGTTGGAGTTTGATTAGACGTTGTTGTGGTATTCATACCTGTAACACCAACGTTTAAATTAACAGATCCGTTTACAGGAGTTTGATTTGAAGTTGTTGTAGTATTCATGCCGCTAGCACCAATATTTACATTAAGTGATCCGTTTATTGGCGTTTGATTAGACGTTGTTGTCGTATTCATACCTGTAGCACCTAGGTTTACATTCATTGTTCCATTCGTTGAATTTTGATTGGAAGAATTAGTATTCATACCGTTAGTCCCAACATTCAAATTAATATTTCCATTAGTTGGAGTTTGATTTGTTGTATTTGTTGTATTTGTTGTTGTCGTTGTTACCGTTGTTGTAGAATTTGAATTACTAACTGTATTTGCACTAGTATTATTTGATGAATTGATTGTAGAAGAATTTGTTGAATTAGAATTTAATGTACCTTGAACGGCCCCTTGATTTTGAATATTTTGTTGGGTTTGATTAGTTACTTGCGCATCGCCATAAACAGCGTTATCAGTTGGTCTGAACGCTAATGAATTTGATTGAACGCCTTTTGTAGGCTCATAACTTATAATTTTCATTTTACCCTTTCCTTTCTTAAACTCTATTGACATGCGAATATCAGATGGTTCGTCTAAAAATAATTTCCTGTCAATGTCAGCACTAGCACCGTTAGCAAAAACGACTTTCAATGCATGCCCACCTGTACTAATATTTGAAATAGTAACATTTTTTTGAGGAAATTGATTTTGCTTAATCCCATTCAACATAACATGAAACGTATAATCACCGTTATTGAAAATTGTCAAATTGCTTTGAGAAATTGAAAAAAACGGGAATGAAAGAAAAAGAATTACGTATAAAGAAGTTTTCATGGAAGTAAATTTATTTCGATAAAATTTTTGTAAAGGTCTGAAAAATTATTTTTAAATCATGAAAAACAGATGGATTTTCCAGGTATTTTTCATTTAATTTTAGCTTCGCAGGCATAATTTCCTCTATATAAGTTTTTTGAGGATCGGCTGAAAGAGCCAATAATTCATTTTCCTTGAAGTAATGCAAAGAAGCATAATCGGTAATTCCTGGTTTTACTTGAAGAACTTTTCGCTGATCGTTATTGTAAAAATTTACATACTCAAGCACTTCAGGTCTTGGTCCTACTACACTCATCTCCCCTTTCAATACATTGATAAATTGCGGAAATTCATCTAATTTGTATTTTCGGATAAAATAGCCAATTGAGGTAATTCTTGGGTCGCGCATTCCCACCGTTAGCTTTCCATTTACATCTGAAGCCACACGCATGGATCGAAATTTCAAAATTAAAAATGGAATTCCGCCCTTTCCAATTCGTTCTTGTCTGTAAAATACCCCACCAGGCGAGGTGAGAGCAATTAACAACCCAATTACTAAACCAATGGGCAAAAAGCAAAGAAGAATAATACTTGAAAATAGAATATCAAAAATGCGTTTCATCATTCGCCTAAAACCAATGAAACTGCTTTAATCACTGACTGGATTACGGTTTCAACTTGCTCATCACTCAAATTGAAATAAACGGGCAAAGAAATTTCATTTTGATATTTATTCCACGTTTCAGGATAATCCTCCATTTTATATCCTCGTTTCTTGTAGGCAGTTAATGTTGGCAGAGGCATAAAATGAACATTCACCGATACATCTTGATTGAAAATCTCTTGCATGATGGCATCTCGTTGCTGTTCATTCGCTCCTGCTATACGAAGTTGGTATAAATGAAATGAACTCACCCTTAAATCGTCGACATAGTGAGGAGTTAACGCCCATTTGTAATTTGAAAATCCTTTGTCATACATTCGGAAAATCTCACTTCTTCGATCTAGATTTTCTTGGTAACGTTCCAATTCTACCAACCCAATTGCTGCTTGAAGATCAGTCATATTGCACTTGAATCCCGGTTCAACTACATCGTAGCGCCAATTCCCTTTTTGTGTTTTAGCTAAGGCGTCTTTATTTTGTCCATGCAAGATCATTGTGCAGAATTGCGTGTAAATCTCCTCATGGTCAAACTCTTCAGGAAGATTGAAACACAAAGCACCTCCTTCAGCCGTTGTTAAATTTTTAACTGCATGAAAGGAAAATGTAGATATATCAGTTAGTGATCCCGATCTTCTACTTCCTATTTTAGCCCCAAAACTATGAGCTGCATCACTAATAACTAATATTCTATTTAACTTTTGTTGAAGCTCATTATTAGGTTGAAATAACGATTTAATAGACTCTTCCTTCACTAACCAATTGATGCTATTATAATCACATGGAAAACCTGCAATATCTACAGCTATTATTGCCTTCGTGCGCGGGGTAATCGCATTTTTAATGGCTTCAATTGAAATATTAAAGTCATTTTTATCGATATCAACCATGACTGGCTTTGCTCCTGAATGTACAATAACATTGGCACTGGCGCAATAGGTATACGCGGGAAGAATTACCTCATCACCTTCACCAATTCCCCACCAATTCAACAAAACTTGCATTCCCATTGTCCAAGAATTAACTGCAACTGTAGTCTTACAACCACAATACTCTGTAATTTTCTTTTCAAAGAGTTTTGTTCTTGGCCCTGTAGTAATCCAACCACTCAAAAGAGCTGCATTTACTTCATCAATTACACGTTGGTCAATGCGAGGAGGTGAAAATGGTATCATAGAACAAAAATAAATAAAATGATTATACGAATGGAAAGTTAAAACCTAAAGATTATTTTCAAGCACTTCTAAAAACTCAGCAGCTATTTTGTCTCGGTTGAAATGGTTTGACACATAGTTTCTGGCATTTGTGCCCATTTCAGATATAAAATTCGGATTATCAACTAATTTTCTAATTTGATGAGCCAAGTCTTCCTCGTCTTCAGGAATAAAAAAAAGTCCAGCGTTCGCTTTTTCAATAAAGTGTTTTCTGGCTTCACCATCAACGCCCAACAATAGCGGTTTCTTCATTGCGAGAGCTTCAAATACTTTGGAAGGAATTGCACCTTGAAAAAGCGGCAAATTCTTGAGGGGTACGAGTG
>JBIKQS010000105.1:0-7682 GCA_044349575.1 Crocinitomicaceae bacterium | reverse complement strand
TCCTATTTGGATGTTCTTTTGGTCTGAAAGCAGAGGAGCGAGATATTCATGATTCGTACAAGGAATCCTTTTCTTCTACTGTAGGTTTTTTTGGTGCGGATCTCTCGCTCAATGATGTATCAGGTTCCAAACATTCCAGGTTAAAATCGCACTTTGTTCGAATTAATGTTCTTAATAATTCTACAAGGAGCACGTTCGATGATTTAATTTCAGATTTTGATTTATATCCATTTTCACTCTTTTCGGTTCCTACTTTTAATCGCGATTTTTCCAATTTCGAGTTAAAGAAGTGGAAAAAGAACCATCTCTACAAGCTTTTTAATAATTACAGAATATAGAAATACTGAACTCCAGTTTAGTATTTGTAATTATTAATTAGTACATCCATGAAATATAATATGTTGTTTGTGGGAACGCTATGTTCCTTGTTGTTCGTTTCTTGTTCAACAGAAAAAAAAGAGGAAAAAAAAGGTAAAATTGTTTTAACATCAGAACAATTAAAAGGAATTGAATACGGCACTTCCGAAGTTCGTCCTATAATGGGAGAATTGACTTTGAATGGAAAGGTTGTTCCGGATGAAAACAATTTAGTAAACGTTTACCCCATGATTGGTGGTAAAGTGATCGATGTAAATTTTGAAATTGGCGATTTAGTTGATTTGGAAAAAACGTTGATTACATTAAATTCCGGTGAAGCCCGCGAGTTTGAGAAAGAATATCTCGTAGCGCAAGACGAATATGAACTTGCCAAAAAAGGATATGAAATTCAGTTAGAATTAAATAAAAGCAAATTCAGTTCTGCCAGAGAATTAGCTTACGCTAAAAAAGATATGGAATTAGCGAAAGCAGAATTAGCTCGATTAAAAGAAGTTTACAAAGTTTATTCAATTACTGATGGTGGAAAATACGTTATTAAATCACCTGTTGCCGGTTTTATTCTTGAGAAAAAAGTTGGGCCAAACATGCAGATTCGTTCTGATGCAGATGATTATTTGTTCTCTGTTGCCAGATTAGATGAGGTATTCATAGCCTTTGATATTTATGAACGAGATATAGCGAAAGTTAAAAAAGGTCAAACCATTAATATCCAGTTATTATCTAATCCAGATTCTACAATTGTTGGAACAGTAAAACGAATTGAAAATATCATTGATCCTGAGACAAGAACTGTGAAAGCTAGGGTGTATTTGAAAAATCCAGGATATGGGTTAAAGCCTCACATGTTTTGTACCGGGAAATTGTTGTATCAAACCAAAGGAGAGATGGTTGCTGTCGATAAAAAGGCCCTCATTTTTGACAATAACAAGTATTTCTTAATGATTTACCACTCAAATTCAAATATTGAAACGCGACAAGTAGAGGTATATTCTAGTACAGAGCAATATGCGTATATTTCAAGTGGATTATCTCCGGGCGAAAAAGTAATTACGAAAAAGCAATTGTATATCTACGATGCTTTAAATGACTAGTCCCATTTATTAATTTTATTCCATGTTTTTATGAATAGATTCATTAAAAGCATCATTACTTTTTCGCTGAAAAATAAGATGATGATTTTCGCAATGACAATTTTGTTGTGCATTGCCGGTGTATTCAGTTTTATCAATACACCACTTGAAGCTTTTCCAGATGTGACAAATACGCAAATAATTATTGTTACAGATTGGAAAGGGCGAAGTGCTGAAGAAGTGGAGCGTTTTGTTTCCATACCCATTGAGGTTGCTATGAACTCTGTTCAGAAGAAAACCAATGTTCGATCCATTACCATGTTTGGTTTGTCTATCATTAAGATCATTTTTGAAGATGACGTAGAAGACTTTTTTGCCCGACAACAGGTTAATAATTTATTGCGAAATGTAAAACTACCTGAGGGTGTAGAACCCAATGTTCAGCCGCCTTATGGTCCAACGGGTGAGATTTTCAGGTATGTGTTAAAAGGAAAAAACCGATCATCAACCGATTTATTAACGATCCAAAACTGGACGATTGATAGACAACTTAGGTCTGTTCCAGGTGTTGCCGATATTGTTGCCTTTGGTGGACAAGAAAAGATATACGAAGTTCAGCCGGATCCAGTTCAACTGGCCAAATACGAAATAACTGTTTTTGATTTACAAGAAGCAATTTCCAAAAGCAACTTAAATGTTGGGGGAGATGTATTGGTTCAGAATAAGCAAGCATTTGTTATTCGAGGTTTAGGATTACTGAATCAAGTAACTGATATTGAAAATACAATCGTAAAAAATTTCAAAGGAACTCCAGTTTTAATCAAGCACTGTGCAGACGTCAAAATAACGGGTTCACAACGTGTTGGTCAAGTAGGAAAGGATAAAGAAGATGATGTTGTTGAAGGTATAATTGTGATGAGGAAAGGTGAAAATCCAAGTCAAGTATTGGCTCGTGTGAAAGATAAGATTGAAGAACTTAACAATGATGTACTACCTTCTGATGTTAAAATGGAAACCTTTTATGATAGGGACAATCTCATGGCCTATTGTACAAAAACCGTTTCAAACAACTTGATTGAAGGGATTGTATTTGTTACCGTTATCGTTTTTCTGTTCATGGCAGATTGGCGAACGACTGTAATTGTTTCAATTGTAATTCCTTTAGCCCTTTTATTTGCTTTTGTTTTGCTCTATTTAAAAGGAATGAGTGCCAATTTACTTTCCCTCGGGGCAGTTGATTTTGGTATCATCATCGACGGAGCCGTCGTCATGGTGGAAGGTATTTTTGTCGTATTGGATGCCCATGCTAAAAAGCTTGGTATGGCTCGTTTCAATAGAGTTTCAAAACTTGGGTTAATTCGGAAAACGGGTATTGAAATGGGAAAAGCCGTATTTTTTTCAAAGCTAATTATCATTACTGCACTTTTGCCAATTTTTGCTTTTCAAAAAGTAGAAGGTAAAATGTTTTCCCCATTGGCTTATACCTTAGGCTTTGCCTTGTTGGGCGCACTCATTTTTACGTTGACGTTAGTTCCTGTACTTACTTCCATTTTATTGAAGAAAAATGTGAAGGAAAAACACAGTTTTATTGTTCGCTTTTTTGATTTTGTTTTCGGGCGAGGCATTGAATGGTCATTTAGAAATAAAATGAAAATTTTTATCATTTCGTTATCTATTTTGGTTGTCAGTATTTTCTCTACTAAATGGCTAGGAACCGAATTTTTACCTACCTTAAATGAAGGAGCACTCTGGGTGGAAGCAAAATTACCGATGAGTACCTCCTTGGATGAAACTACAAAGCAAGTGAGTGTTTTGCGAGACAAACTTCGGAAATTCCCGGAGGTAAATGGTGTGCTATCTCAAACTGGACGATCCAATGACGGAACTGATCCAAGTGGATTCTATTACGTGCAGATGCAGGTGAATTTAAAGCCAAAAGATGAATGGCGCAGTGGATTGTCAGTAGATGATTTAATTGCAGAGATGGACAAGGAAATGAAGAAATTTCCGGGAATTAATTTCAATTATTCTCAACCAATTATTGATAATGTGGCTGAAGCTGTTGCGGGAATGAATGCGAATAATGCAGTCAAAATCTTTGGTCCTGATTTAAAAGTTTTAGATAGTTTGTCGTCTTTGGTTTTAGGAAATATAAAGAATGTAGAGGGTGTTAAAGATGCCGGTATACTCCGAAATGTGGGTCAGCCTGAAATTCAAATTCATTTCGACAAGCAAAAAATGGCGATGTATGGTATAATGCTTAAAAATGCTCAAGACATCATTGAAATTGCATTAGGCGGAAAAAATATTACCGAAAAATACGAAGGAGAAGCCAGATTTAATGTGCGAATTCGTTATCCAATGGAATATCGAGATAGTAAGGATAAAATTCTAAATCTCAAAATCCCAACGGAAGATGGTAACGTGATTCCATTAAGCGAAGTTGCTGAAATCAAACAGGTTACAGGTCCTGCATTTGTTTATCGCGATAACAACAAACGATTTATTGGGGTGAAATTTTCTGTTCGAGAAAGAGATTTAGGAAGTACGATTGCTGATGCACAAGCAAAGGTTAATCAAAACATTAAAATGCCTAAAGGATATTCTATTGTTTGGACGGGAGAATTTGAAAATCAAGTTCGTGCTTCTGGTACCTTAGCACAAGTTGTTCCAATCTCACTCATTGGAATCTTTATTCTCTTATTCATTTTGTTTGGGAATGCCAAGGATGCCGGTCTAGTTTTACTCAATGTTCCTTTTGCTATCATTGGAGGAATCTTCGCCTTGCATTTAACGGGGGTCAATTTTGGGATTTCCGCAGGTGTTGGATTTATCGCACTTTTTGGAATTTGTGTCCAAAATGGGGTGATTTTGATTTCCGTTTTTAATAAGAATATCAAGGAGAAAATGGAATTAATTACGGCGATCAAAGAAGGAGTTAAAAGTCGAATTCGTCCGGTTGTTATGACAGCGCTCATGGCTGCAATTGGATTATTACCGGCGGCTCTTTCAACCGGAATAGGATCGGAAAGTCAGAAGCCTTTGGCAATAGTAATTATTGGTGGGTTGATAACCGCAACGATATTGACTTTAATGACATTTCCAATTATATATTATTGGGCGAATCTTAGAAAACATAAATCTTAAAACGATTAATTATGAAATCATTCACAGTTTTTATTGCTCTCCTATGTTTTTCAAACTATTGGGGTCAAATAGCAGAAACAATATCCTTCTCGTACGAAGATGGAAAAACGAAAATGCTGAAAGAGAATGTTCGACTCATGGCAGAATATTACAATTTGGATATTGCCGAAGCCGAAATTCAACAACAACGACTTTGGGAAAACCCTTTGTTCGTTTGGAATGCTGAAATGTACAACATTGCTGAAAACAACTATTTCAATTTTGCCAATCAAAAGTTATTGCAAATCGAATATTCGTTTTCTGTTTCAGGGAAGCGTATCAATGCAATTAAAGAAGCAAAGGTTGCAAAAGACATAGCGGGTCTGGCTTTATCAGATATTATTCGTGCATTAGTACTAGAATATAGCAATGCTTTTTACGAATTGATTGAATTGCGTGAAATGAATGAATTATTGAATGAAGCTTCTTCCCAATACGATAAGTTAATTGAACAATATACGTTGGGGAATGAGCTTGGTGTAAATTCAGAAAGCGAATTAATTCGATTGAAAGCAGAACGGCAATCCATTTTGGCGGATATTAACGAAAACGATAAGGAGGTTCTTGCCTTGGAATTAAATTTGAAAATGTTGTTAAATTATCCTGCAACAGTAAAGTTAAATCCTATAAAAAATCAAATAACCGCTAATCCAGATTTATCTGAAAATAAGTTAATTGAATTAGCCGATGCAAATCGACCAGACTTATTGATTGCAAAAAAGAATATTTCTCTTTATCAGGCTACGTTGAAAAAAGAAAAATCTCAAATTATACCCAATATTAATTTGGGCTACCAGCCTCATGATCAGGGATCCAATCACGTGAGACCTTATGTTGGGATGGTTTTCGAAATGGGAATTCCAGTTTTTAATCGCAATCAGGGAAATGTTGCCAAAGCTAAAATTCAAATTGACCAAAGTTCAATGTTGCTTCGCTATAAAACGGAGGAGGTTAAAAATGAAGTTGTTATGGCAAAAGAATCCTTTTTGAGAGCACTTGAATTAAAAAATTCTTTCAATTTAGAATTAATTGATAAAATGGAAACCCTTTCAAAAGATGCCAAAATTAATTACGAGCGAAAAAATATTTCGTTGTATGAATACATTGATTTTCAGCGTAGTTATATCGACAATAAACTAAATTACATACAAGCCAATCGCAAATTTAATGAGGCAATTAATCTGCTCAATTTCAACGTCGGTATTGACTTAAAAAATTTATAAAATGAAACAGTTAATTTTTATCTCATTTATCATAGTGTGTCAATTTACATTCGGGCAAGTAGCCCAGTCAAAAATTGAATTGAACAAAAATATGTTTCTGAAACAAAAACTCTATGGTTTTTCCTTCAACAATTCATGGGTTGGTTTCCACGATTGGAAGGATTCAACCTTTTTGAAACCGGTTTTAGGTTTACATGCTGATTACAATTACTTTTTCAATGAAAAAATGGGCATTAGCATTCAAGCAGGATTACAAATGCGAGGAGTTGGTATCATTACCCCGGATTATGATAATTCTGTTGGAAATCAAGACTCTACAGGTAGACAACGTCACAATGTGCGTTCGTTAGAAGTACCGATTCAATTTTATTACAGACCAACCAAAGAAATAGTGAAAAATTCTCGATTGGTATTAGGAATTGGGCTTGTTCCTATGTATCATCAAAAAGTGGTTCGCAAATGGTACAGCGTCGATGATGGTTTTCATTCAATAGTTTCCTACAAGAGTAATTATCACATGATTGATATTCCACTTCGACTTTCTTCAGGTCTGGACGTAAATGTAGCAGGAGGAAATCTATTTCGAGGGGCTTTAATTATGGACATTGGATTAAAAAACAATTATAAGAATCCAATTACCGGAGTTAAATCCAGCAAGCATTTTCTGTTAGGAGTACAAATGTCTTTCCTTTTTTAATGAAATTAGTACATTGTTTATATATACTATCAGCTTCGTTTGCGGCACTTGGACAGGACACCTTAGTTGTTTTTGACCGACCAGGCGTGGCTGATAGTCCCTATTTAGTTCCAGAAAAAATATACTTTTTAGAAAATGGAATTGGATTTTCTGATCAAACGGTAGTAAGTGACTTGCTCTATCCAAGTATCATGTTGAGAAAAAGAATTTTAAAATCAACCGAATTGCGCTTAGCTACTTCCACCTTTCCACAAAGCATTAAATTGATGCGTCAAATTACGGATAAATCTCCTATTCTTGGTTCTATTGGTATTAAACAAAGAGTGTGTCGTGAAAAAAAATGGAGACCTGAAACGGCTATAATTCTTAATTCGTATTATAATTTTTCGTTGACAAATAAACCAAGATTTGCCAATTTTGTATGGGAGTCGCAGTTGTTGTTTCAGTCTACAATAACTGATTGGTTTTCCATAAATTACAATTTAGGGTATATTCATTTTGGCACTGAAAATCAACACTACATCAATCAAAGTACCTGTTTCAATTTTCAGCTTTCTAACCGAACTGGTTTCTTTGTGGAGAACTTTAATTACTTTCCGATTAATTCAGAAAATAGTGAAATTTGTTATGATTTTGGATTCACCCATCTTTTAACAAAAAATATTCAACTAGATTTATCATATATCGCTAATAGTTTCAATAAAGTACATTACGGAACAGTTTTAACCGGGATTTCATTTTATTTTCCTAAAAAATAATGTCTAGTTAATACAAAATCTGTTTGATTTGTGATTTTAACAATTAATTTTACAAATAAAATCAGATGAAACTAATCTCCTTCAACGTTAACGGAATTCGCGCTATTGCCGGAAAATCCTTTCTTCAAGATATGCAAAAGGTAAATGCCGATATCATTTGCCTGCAAGAAACGAAAGCTACTGTTGAACAAGTGAAAGAAACTGTTTCTACCTTGTCGGATTACCATGTTTTTGCCCATGAAGCTGATAAGAAAGGGTATTCTGGAACCGCAATTTTAACCAAGAAAAAACCGAATAAAGTTACTTATCATGTTGGCATCGAGGAACACGACAAAGAGGGTAGAACCATTTGTGCGGAATACGATGATTT
>JBIKQS010000104.1:0-7717 GCA_044349575.1 Crocinitomicaceae bacterium | reverse complement strand
CAAAACAATATGACCGTTAAACGAGAAAATAATTTGATTTAAAACTTGACCAACCACTTGCATATTTTCCGCTCGAAAGAATATCCAACAGAAACAAACGAAATGAAAAGTTAGAATCCAACTTAGTAAATTCAAAGACTTTTTAGCAAAGATGTTTTCTATTTTAAATTTAAAAATGGAAGTAAATAACTTATGAATAATCAATGCTACTCCGTGTAATGCTCCCCAAATTACAAAACGCATAGCTGCCCCGTGCCACAGTCCTCCTAATAACATCGTTAAAAAAAGATTGACATATGTTCTGATTTTTCCTTTTCGATTTCCACCAAGTGAAATGTAGAGATAATCTCTTAACCAACTGGATAATGAAATATGCCAACGACGCCAAAATTCTGTGATATTAATCGATTGATAAGGTGCATCAAAATTTATGTTGAAATGATAACCTAATAACAACGCAATCCCGATTGCCATATCCGAATAGCCCGAAAAATCACAATAAATTTGAAGGGCGTACCCATAAACTCCAACCAAATTTTCTAGTCCGGAATATAAGGTTGGGTTATCAAAAATTCGATCTACGTAATTGATGCTGATGTAATCTGCAATAATTGCTTTCTTGAGTAGTCCTATGCAAATTAGAAATACGCCACGACCGATCATCTCCCGGGTAACGACTACGGGCTTAAAAATCTGGGCAATAAAATCAGAAGCACGAACAATTGGACCTGCTACTAATTGAGGAAAAAACGAAACGAAAAATGCATAATCCAAAGGACTATTCAGAGGTTTCAAGTTCCTGCGATACACATCCAAGGTATAACTCAAGGATTGAAAGGTGAAAAAAGATACCCCAACAGGTAGAAAAATATCAAATGCCTCAAATTTTTGGTTGGATAAGGTGGTAAATATTTCGTAGAAAAAATTCGTGTATTTGAAATACAATAAGATACCCAAATTGAATGAAAGACTTGTAATTAAAAATAAGCTCCTCCAAAGCTTAACAGTTCGATCTGTTAATGAAAAATGAAATTTGGAAGCTCCAATTGAAAAGTCAACCTCATTTTCTGTTTTATAAATGAGCCTTGCTAAAGTAAAATCAACCAATGTGGTTAATACCAAGAGTAAAAAATAGATTCCGCTTGACTTGTAGTAAAAGAATAACGAAAAAGCAGTAACGAATAAAATCTTTGCTCTTTGATGCTTGTGAAGTACTGCATAAATAAGCAAGAATGCCGTAAACAGAAATAAAAACAAGCCCGAACTAAAAATCAAAGGTTCCTTTGGATTGTATAGGAACACTGACACTAATTTATCCAGTTCAAATTCGCCCATTTTCTATTGATTTTTCTTCTTTATGAAATTGGAATAATGATGCAAAAACGTTCTCGTAAAAATCCCGGCTAGTTTCTCTCCACCTTCAAAAGTTAAATGCGTATAATCTTTATTGGCTAAGGCAGGTTTATTCTGGACGAACGAAATCATACTGTTCTCACCTCCCATTCCGGAATACATATCCCAAAAGGCAACACCTGTTTTCTTTGCAATTTCTCGTTGCGCCTCAATCATCATTGGAATCGATGGCATAGTTTGGTATTCACCATCTATTTTTACACTTCGATCAGGAATTCCTAAAATCAAAATACTTGCGTTTGGACACGTTTGTTTAATTCGTTCCACTAATTCTATCATAGCCTTTACGTACCAATCAACTTTTGTGGTTTTAGCATTTAATACATTCAAACCAAATTGAAGAACAATCAGTTTGTAATCGCGTAATTGGTTGAATTGACTCCAATTTTCAGAAGAGATTTTAGAAAGAGCAATTCCAGAATTACTTTTCAATCCATAATTGTCAACTATTACTCCTTTTGAGTCTTCAAAGCTTGCCCCATAGAGTTTTGTGCTTTCACTCCCAGGAAAAGAAAATGTAATTGAATTGGTATTTGCACCATCTAAACGCAATGCACTGATTTTTGAGGTAGACGAAGCACTTAATGAACCAGATTCACCGTTGTACCTGTATGAAAATCGCGTATCGTTGGCTGATGAATAATATACTTGAATATTCTTGAATGTTCCCAGTTTAGCATCTCCAGTTACACCAGAGTACGTTACATTTGCTTTTTCATTTGCTTTAAAGAAATATCCTCCAGCTCCATATCCGTTAGCAGATTTATTCTGAACAATATTAAAAGATTCAATTCCTGAATGTGAGTGTCGAACTGTTTGACGAAATCCTGATGTTTCAGAGGCAAAAGGAACAAATCCAACTCCAGAACCGCCAAATTCATTTTGTAAGAGTTTACGCACTTCAGCAGTGAAAATATCACCATCAATGAATGAATCACCGAAAAATGCCATGCGCGTCAACCCATTTTTTGTGGAAAGAGCATCAAATATTGCCTTTAAAGCCGTTTTGTTTTTTGAATAATCTTCAATACACGTATATCCAGCAGGGCATTTATCTACAAACTCTTTTTTAACCTTTGATCCACCTGCTAAATTTGACTTCTTTTTCTGTTTGACATCTCTCAAAAAATCAACTTTTTTGAATTCATACCCTGCAATGGAAAAATCGGGAATAAAAAAAGCTGCTAATGACAAAACCAACACGCATGAAATCATCACAACAACTTGATTTAGATAGCTTTTCTCGTGGTTTGAATCCATATTTTCCAAAAACGGGATGCAAAGCTACGCTATTTTTAACAAAAACAAGAATTTAGAACCAATGGATTGATGAGAAACAATTGTTGAAGTTTTATTCCTTCTCCCATTTCCCAACTACAGATGTTGCAATAGAATTACCTAATACATTTGTCGCACTTCTGAACATATCGCAAAAATGATCGATCGGTAGTATTAAGGCTATACCTTCAACAGGAATATTAAACATGCCACAGGTTGCCGCAACTACCACCAAACTTGCTCTTGGCACGCCGGCAATTCCTTTACTTGTTAACATAAGTACTAAAAGCATGGTCATTTGTGTACCGAAATCAAGAGGAATTCCATATGCCTGAGCAATAAAAATACTCGCAAAGGTCATATACATCATACTTCCATCCAAATTGAACGAATATCCAAGTGGCAACATGAAGGAAACAATTTTATCCTTTATACCAAATCGCTCTAATTCTTCGGTTAATTTGGGGAAAACTGCTTCACTACTCGTTGTTCCAAATGCAATAATCAAAGGACTTGTAATTCGCTTTAAAAGTGTGATTATGCGATTTTTCAAAAACAAGAATCCGATGAGTAAAAGTACAAACCACAAAGACCCTATTCCTACCAGAAATGCTCCGAAAAACTTGGTGTATGTAAAAATCAATTCATTCAAATCACGAACAGCAAAAACTGCGGCTATGGCTCCAAAAACACCTATTGGAGCAAACTTCATTACATAATTTACCATTTTCAGGATGATATGCGATGTCTTGTCAAGGGCATTAACCACCGGCTTGGCATTGTCCCCTAAGGATGCGGCAGCCAAACCAAAAAAGATAGAAAAAACTACAATTTGAAGTATTTCATTACCAGCCATTGCTTCGAAAATACTTTTTGGAAATATGTGTTCAATAAAATTTTGAGCAGAAAACGTTCCTGTTTTTTCAGTTACCTCACTCGCAGACTTTACGTCCACATCCGATAAATTCAAACCAACTCCTGGCTCCAAAACATTCACCCAAAACATTCCGATACATAATGAGATAAAGGATGCTGTAAAAAACCAAGCTAAGGCCTTCCCTCCTATTCGTCCAACAGATTTAATATCACCTAATTTTGCAATCCCAACTACAAGTGTTGTGAAAACCAACGGTGCTATGAGCATTTGAACTAAACGAATAAAAATTGTTGCTAAGATTTTTATATTTCCACTAAAACTCTTGGCAAAAGCAACATCTCCTGATTGAAAAATAGAAACCCCTAAAATGGCACCCAATATCATGGCAAGAATAATTTGGGTAGTTAAATTTCTAAAAAAAGATTTTCTTCGTTCCGTTGGATGCTGTTGCGACATAAATCAAAATTAATTGTGTGAAATTAACAAAATTTCTGTAAGTCTGCTTTTATTTCTTTATCAACCGCAAACCGTTTATAAATCATTAATTTGTAACTTTGAGACAGTCCGCTTTTCATTATTTTTGCTATCTACACAAACTTTAGTTTATAAAAATGTCAGAGAATCAATACACCGAAGACAATATTCGCTCACTCGATTGGAAAGAGCATATTCGCCTACGTCCGGGAATGTATATTGGTAAGCTGGGAGATGGCTCAGCTGCAGATGATGGTATTTATATTCTTGTTAAAGAAGTTATTGATAATTGCATCGATGAATTCGTGATGGGAAATGGCAAACGTGTGGATATTAAAGTAAAAGATGGAAAAGTTACCGTTCGCGATTACGGACGAGGCATACCTTTAGGTAAAGTGGTTGAAGTTGTTTCCAAAATGAATACAGGAGGAAAATACGACTCAAAAGCCTTTAAAAAATCAGTAGGATTGAATGGAGTAGGAACAAAAGCAGTAAATGCGCTCTCCTCTCATTTCATGGTGTATTCGGTTCGAGATGGCGAGAAGAAACAAGCAACCTTTCAACGTGGTGAACTTGTGGAGGAACTTCCTCAATCCAAAACGGATGAGGCGAATGGAACCTATGTTGAGTTCATGGCGGACGATACTATTTTCAAAAAACACTCCTACAAAACTGCCTATTTAGAAAAAATGATGTGGAACTACTGTTATCTGAACAGAGGTTTGAGCATCTACTACAATGGTGAGAAATTCCAATCCAAAGACGGTCTTAAAGATTTATTGGAAAACAACATGGACGGCGATCCACTTTATCCAATTATTCATTTAGAAGGAGAAGATATCGAAGTAGCTTTTACGCACGGTAGAACGTACGGTGAGGATTATTATTCGTTTGTAAATGGTCAACATACAACTCAAGGAGGAACACATCAAAGTGCCTTCAGAGAATCAGTAGCTAAAGTCATTCGTGATTTTTACAACAAAAACTACGAAGCATCAGATATTCGTCAATCCATTGTTGCGGCAATTGCTGTAAAGGTAATAGAGCCAGTTTTTGAATCGCAAACGAAAACAAAATTAGGTTCACAAGAAATTGAGCCCGGCGGCAAGTCCATGAGAGCTTTCATAAATGATTTTCTAAAGGAAAATTTAGACAATTATTTACATCGAAATACTGAGACAGCTGAAACGCTGGAAAAGAAAATTAAACAATCTGAGCGTGAACGCAAAGAATTGGCTGGTATTCGCAAGATTGCCAAAGAACGTTCTAAAAAAGCAAATCTTCACAATAAAAAATTGAGAGATTGCCGTGTTCACTTGCCAGATTTAAAAGACGAAAAACGAGAAAACACAACGCTATTCATTACTGAGGGAGACTCAGCGAGTGGTTCAATCACAAAGTCACGCGATGTTGCCACGCAAGCTGTATTTTCGCTACGTGGTAAGCCGCTCAATTGTTATGGCTTAACCAAAAAAGTAGTGTACGAGAACGAAGAGTTCAACCTGATTCAAGCAGCTCTAGATATTGAAGAAGACATGGATAATTTGCGCTACAACAGAATCGTAATTGCAACCGATGCCGATGTGGACGGAATGCATATTCGCATGTTATTACTAACGTTCTTCTTGCAGTTTTTTCCTGATTTAGTGAAAAGAAACCATGTGTATGTCTTGCAAACTCCTCTATTCCGCGTTAGAAATAAAAAGAAAACAATTTATTGCTACAGCGAAGATGAGCGAAGAAAGGCGATTGAAGAATTAGGAAAAAATCCAGAAATTACACGATTCAAAGGATTGGGTGAAATTTCTCCTGACGAATTCAAATATTTTATTGGCGAAGACATTCGTTTAGAGCCTGTGATTTTGAGCAAAGAATCATCCATCGACTCCATTTTATCCTATTTTATGGGAAAAAACACCCCTGATCGACAAGATTTCATCATTGATAATCTTCGCGTTGAAAAAGATTTGGCTGTAGAATTAGAAAAAGCAAAACAAGAAGCTGAATCGAATGAAGAAATAAACAAAGCATCTTAAAAAATGGCAGAAGACGAATTAGATCCAATTGAAAATCAAGAAGACGACGAACAAGATTCTTCCAATCCATTTGAGAATAAACAGGTGGATGAGAAAATAATTCCAGTTGCCGGATTGTACGAAAACTGGTTCCTAGATTATGCCAGCTACGTAATCATGGAGCGCGCAGTGCCTGCTATTCATGATGGACTTAAACCGGTTCAGCGTCGTATTCTACATTCGATGCGAGAGTTAGAAGATGGTCGTTACAACAAAGTAGCGAATGTAATTGGAAACACCATGAAATATCACCCACATGGTGATGCATCGATTGGTGATGCCATGGTGCAATTGGGACAAAAAGATCTATTAATCGATTGTCAAGGTAACTGGGGAAATACACTTACTGGTGATGGTGCAGCAGCGCCTCGTTACATTGAAGCTCGACTTTCAAAATTTGCCTTACACGTAGTTTTCAATCCCAAAACAACCAATTGGCTTTCGAGTTACGATGGAAGAAATAAGGAACCTGAAAATTTACCAGTAAAGTTCCCCTTGCTATTAGCACAAGGAGCAGAAGGAATTGCAGTTGGAATGGCGTGTAAGTTTTTACCACACAATTTCATTGAGCTTATTGATCAGTCAATCAATCATTTACGCGGAAAGAAGGTAGAGATTTTTCCTGATTTTCTAAACGGAGGAATGGCTGATTTCACGAATTACAACGATGGATTGCGTGGAGGTAAGGTACGGGTTCGCGGAAAAATCAAAAAAGTGGATAACAAAACCTTAGTTATTCATGAAATACCGTTTGGAACAACCACAAGTTCGTTGATTGAATCTATCATCAAGGCAAATGATAAAGGCCAAATTAAATTGCGAAAAATTGAAGATAATACTTCGGCTGACGCTGAAATCATTATACATCTAGCACCAGGCGTTTCTCCCGATAAATCTATCGATGCGCTTTATGCCTTTACGGATTGTGAAGTTTCTATTTCTCCCAATTCAACGATAATTGTTGGCGACAAACCACAGTTTCTAGGTGTTACTGAAATTTTAAAATTCAATACGGACAATACGGTTCGCCTACTCAAACTAGAGTTGGAAATTCGTCTCGATGAATTGGAACGACAATGGCATTTCTCAACCTTGGAGAAATTGTTTATCAATAACGAGATGTATATTGACTTCAAGCATTATGCAGATAAAGAATCCCTCTACGAATATTTGTACAAGCGTTTTGAACCGTTTAAAAAACAACTCATACGAGAAATTACCGATGAGGATTTACATAAGTTGACACAAATCCCGATGATTCGAATCACTCGCTTTGACGGAAGCAAAGCAGATGAGTTATTGCTGAAAATTGAGGAGGAAATTGAACAAGTAAAAAATCATCTTGATAACTTGGTAGAATACGCTATCGATTATTTTAAAGACTTGAAAAAACGTTTTGGAGTAGGTAGAGAACGCAAGACAGAAATTAAAATTTTTGATACAATTAGCGCATCCAAAGTAATAATTGCCAATAAAAAACTCTACGTTGATTACGAGGAAGGTTTTATTGGTTATGGATTGAAAAAAACGGATGCTATTTCTGATTGTTCTGATATTGACGACATTATTGTATTCTTCGCATCTGGTAAAATGATGGTTA
>JBIKQS010000103.1:0-7792 GCA_044349575.1 Crocinitomicaceae bacterium | reverse complement strand
AGTGATGGGTCGACACTCAATTGTACGTGAAACAACATTAGATATATATAAATCTAAAGATAAAGACGCATACAATCCAGCTCACATGCTTCAGAAACTGGATGAACATGGAAATCATGTTAATCGTCCAGTAAGTGAGTTTGATTTATGGGATAAACATCCAGTAGAGCACATTGGTCACAGATGGGGAATGACTGTAGATTTATCCTCTTGCATTGGTTGCGGATCGTGTTTAATTGCTTGTCAAGCTGAAAATAATGTACCAGTTGTTGGTAAAGATGAGGTGCGTCGTGGTCGTGAGATGCATTGGTTACGAATTGACAGATATTTCGCTTCTGACGAGGAAGCAGCTGTTGGAACTCGCAAAGATGACGATACATTCAGTTATGATAAGGCTGAAAGTGCTGCATTAAATCCAAAGGTTGTACACATGCCTATGATGTGTCATCATTGTAATCATGCTCCTTGTGAAACTGTTTGTCCCGTAGCGGCTACAACACATAGTAATGAAGGATTAAACCAAATGGCATACAACAGATGTATTGGTACAAGATATTGTGCAAATAACTGTCCGTATAAAGTAAGAAGATTCAATTGGTTCAATTACCCGTCATATAAGAAATTTACTGAGTTCAATCCAGCACAAGATGATTTAGGAAGAATGGTTCTAAATCCTGATGTAACGGTTAGAACAAGAGGTGTAATGGAGAAATGTTCATTCTGTGTTCAACGTATACAAGCTAGCAAGTTAGTTGCTAAGAAGGATGGTAGACCAGTTAAAGATGGTGAGTTTTCATCAGCTTGTGCAGACGCTTGTCCAACAAACGCAATTATCGTAGGTGATTGGAATGATGTAAAGTCTTCGGTTAGAAAGAGTTCATCAGATAACCGCGCTTATCAGGCACTTGAAGAGGTTGGTGTTAAACCAAATGTTTGGTACAAGGTTAAAGTAAGAAATGAAAAAAATGATTTACTTGCTAAACTTCAAAAAACAAGTGCACATGGATCTTCACATGGAGAGCAAAAAAGTGAATCAAAAAAAGGACATCATTAATTGATAAAACTGTAAGAAATGCATAAAGAAGCAGCAATAAGAGAACCCCTCATTTTAGGTCATAAGACGTATCATGACATTACAGAGGATGTATGTCGTCCAATTGAAGATAAGGCGCCGAAAATGTGGTATGTCCTATTTGGAATTGCCTTGATTATCGGAATTTATGGCGTTGGTTGTATCCTTTACCTATTGGGTACTGGTATCGGAGTTTGGGGTTTGAATAAAACAATAGGATGGGCATGGGATATCACCAATTTCGTTTGGTGGGTAGGTATTGGTCATGCTGGAACATTGATATCAGCGGTATTGTTATTGTTCAGACAAAAATGGAGAATGGCCATAAACCGATCAGCAGAAGCAATGACTATATTCGCAGTTTTCATGGCTGGTATGTTTCCTTTAATTCACATGGGTCGTTTGTGGGTAGGATATTGGACGCTTCCTTTGCCAAATCAATTCGGTTCACTTTGGGTGAATTTTAATTCACCACTTCTATGGGACGTATTTGCAATTTCAACGTATCTATCGGTGTCATTAGTTTTCTGGTACATTGGTTTGATTCCTGATTTTGCTACTATTCGAGACAGAGCGAAGAAACCTGTTGCAAAAAGAATGTATTCAATTTTATCTTTTGGTTGGTCTGGTAGAGCAAAACATTGGAATAGATTTGAATTGGTTTCTTTGGTACTAGCAGGCTTGGCTACTCCACTTGTTTTCTCTGTTCACTCTATCGTATCTTTTGACTTTGCTACATCTGTTATTCCTGGATGGCATACTACAATCTTTCCTCCATACTTTGTGGCAGGTGCGGTCTTCTCTGGTTTTGCAATGGTACAAACACTTTTGTTAATAATGAGAAAAGCGATGGGTTTAGAAGCTTATATTCATACTAAACACGTTGAATACATGAATATCGTAATTATGGTAACAGGATCTATAGTAGGTACAGCCTATATTACAGAGCTTTTTATTTCATGGTACTCAGGAGTAGAATATGAATCATATGCCTTCATCAATAGAGCAACAGGTCCTTACTGGTGGGCGTATTGGTCAATGATGACTTGTAACGTAATTTCTCCTCAGTTAATGTGGTTTAAGAAGTTAAGAAGAAGTCTTTTGTTTACCTTCTTTATTTCTATTGTAGTAAATATTGGAATGTGGTTTGAGCGCTATGTGATCATCGTTACTTCTTTGCACAGAGATTACATTCCTGCTGCTTGGAGTATGCATTACCCAAGTCATATAGATATTGGAGTATACGTTGGAACAATAGGTTTGTTCTTTGTATTCTTCTTATTATTTGCTAGATACTTCCCTGTTCTTGCACTTAATGAGGTTAAGACGATATTGAAATCATCTGGTGAATCATACAAAAATGCTCCAGATACGCATCACGCACATTAATAATTGAAAAAAGTACTGAAATGTCAGATAAAGTAATATTTGCAACTTACACAGACGAAGAAGTCTTAAAAGATGGGGCTAAAAAATTAGTTTCAAAAGGTATTAAGATTAATGAGGTGTTCTCTCCATTTCCTATACACGGAATTGATCCAATAATTGGCATTAAGAATACCAGATTAGGAATTATGGCCTTTTTATATGGTTTGACTGGTTTAACATTGGCAACTGTGGGTATGCGTTACTTCATGGTAGTTGACTGGCCTATGAATATCGGTGGTAAGCCTAATTTTTCTTACTTAGATAATATTTTGGCTTTTATACCAATTACATTTGAGTTTACCGTATTATGTGCAGCTCATGGTATGGCAATTACTTATTTTTTAAGAAATAAAACTTTACCAGGAATGCCAGCTCAGAATCCTTATCCAACAACTACAGATGATAGATTTGTAATGGAGATAAGATTATCAGAGAATCATAATCATTCTTCTGAAGATATTCAGTCACTATTGAAAGAAACAGGAATTGAAGCGTTAGAAGAAAAGGAATGTTAATAGTATAACCCGAAAAAGGTAATTAGAAATGAAAATGAAATTTATACAATTAATCGGTTTGGCTTCGGTAGTTATTACTGCCTTTACTTTTACGGGTTGTGTTGCCGATAGTGATAGTGCGGGCTTGGAATATATGCCAGATATGTACCGTTCGCCAGCAATTGAACCTTATGTTGATTATGCAGAGATTCGTGGTCGTGAGAATAAGGCTTTAAAATCAAAGTTATCAGCTATGACTCCACCACTTGGTACTATTCCATATTATGGAACTAATTCAGAGGATGTTGCTTTGTTATTACCTTATTTTAGGAATCCAAGTTCTGAATTTTGGGTTACACATGGATTAAGAGACTTTAAATTTTCTAGCCAAAACGAATATGAGCTTGCAAAGGAAGATACACAAAATCCATTGCAACTTACTCCACAAAATGCTGAAAAAATTCTTAAGGAAGGAAAAGAAATTTATGCTTCGAAATGTATGCATTGTCATGGGGAAAAGGGTGATGGAAATGGGCCAATGGTGCTAAGCCAAGCATACAATGGAGTTCCAAACTATGGAGATAGAACAGCACTTTCAAATGGACAAATTTTCTATTCTATCTATTATGGTAAAGGATCTATGGGAGCTCATGGATCTATGCTTGATAAAAAGGAAATCTGGACATTAGTACATTATGTAAGAAAATTACAGAATAAAGATTACGGTACTGTTAAGGATGGAAAAGTTGTAGGAGTCAATTCTGGTTCTGATTCAACAGCAGTTAAAACAACAAAAACTGAAAAAAAATAAGCGATGAGTATGGAATTTAGTACACCAAATAAAGCAAAAAAGATTACGCTTTCACTTATCATTTTTGGCGCGGCATTAGCAGCGATTGGAATAGTGACAGGATTAGACGATCATCATTTTGCAACAAGACTTCTTACCAACGGATTAATTAATGCATTTTTCTTTTTTGCAATTGCTTTAGGGGCGCTTTTTTTCCTCACTTTACAGTATGCAACAGAAACAGGATGGTATGCTTCAGTAAAAAGAGTAATTGAAGGGGTTGCAGGAGTTTTACCATATGGAATGGGACTACTTGCAGTAATTCTTTTGATAATTACACTGATGGATGGTGCTCATATTTACATATGGATGGATCCCGAAACTACTAATCCTGCATCACACCATTATGATGCGATTATTGATGGTAAAAGTCCTTATTTAAATAAGATTTTCTTTTGGATTAGAACTCTCGTTTATTTAGCGACGTATTTTATTTTTTGGAACGGCTTTAGAAAAAGATCGTTGGAGGAAGACAGAATCGGTGGAACTGAATTGCATTTCAAGAATTACCGTAAAGGGGCAACTTTTTTAGTATTCTTTGCGGTTTTTAGTTCTACATCAGCTTGGGACTGGATCATGTCAATTGACGTGCATTGGTTCTCTACATTGTTTGGTTGGTATACTTTTGCTGGTATGTGGTGTTCAGCAATGACTGTAATTGTATTAACAACAATCTACCTTAAAAAACTAGGTTACTTGGAAAGAGTAAATGATTCTCACATTCATGACATTGGAAAGTGGACTTTTGCAACATCTTTCTTGTGGTCGTATTTATTTTTCTCACAGTTTATGTTAATATGGTATGCGAACATTGGTGAAGAGGTGACATACTATCAAATGAGAATTGAAAACTTTAAGGTATTATACTTCACTATGTTTTTAATCAATTTTGCTTTTCCTATGTTGATTTTAATGTCAAGAGATGCAAAACGTAATTATGGAGTTTTAACCTTTGTTGGAATAATTATTCTTATTGGTCATTGGATGGATGTGTATTTAATGATTTCAGCTGGTTCTTTAGGTGCTAACGCCAAAATTGGTTTTCTAGAAGTTGGTCTTTTGCTTCTTTGCGCTGGACTTTTTATTCGAATTTTATTAAATAATTTATCAAAGGCGCCTTTAATGCCTGTTAATCATCCGTTTTTGGATGAAAGTGTTCATCATGAAATTTAATTTTTAGAAATAAGTTAGAACAATGGAAAACAAATTAATTATATTACTAGTAGTTATATTCGCAGCAATTGCTGTTGCGCAGTTAGTAAGGGTTTATGAACTATCTTCTAAGTTGCGTGGAAAGAACGAGCATGAAATTAGCAGTAGGGATAATAACTTCAACGCATTATTATTGTTACTTTTCATGTTTTTCCAATTTTTTGGATTTATTTACCTGATGTTGGAATATGGATGGACAGGTCGAGGTGATGCTGCAAGTATTGAAGGAAAGGAGACAGATTGGTTGCTTAATTTAAATTTTATTATTGTAATTCTAATTTTCTTTTTTACCAATGCGCTATTATTTTATTTTTCGTATAAATATGTGAAAAAGCCTGGTGTTCCTGCTTATTATTATCCACACAATAACAAGCTGGAAATGATATGGACGGTTGTACCGGCATGTGTATTAGCAATAATAATAATTCTAGGATTAAAATCATGGAATGATTTGACAAGCCATGCTGGTAATGATGCTAAAGTTGTTGAGTTGTATTCTAAACAATTTGACTGGACAGCGCGTTATGCTGGGAAAAACAATAAATTAGGAAAATTTGATTATAAGTTGACTACAGATAATAATGAGTTAGGTTTAGTAACGTCAAATACGATTGATACAGCAATTTATCATATGCTTAAAGGAGTGAATGGAATTGAAGCGATACAGAATAAATTAAACAATTCTTCAATTGTTTTAAGTGATTCGGCACAGACTAAATTAGAAAAAGATCTTTCCTCTAAAGAACGTCTTATTCGTTTGCTTTATCAAATGAAGGAAAATCACAACACAAAGGTTGATGGTGATGCTTGGGATGATATCATTCAAAAAGATACACTTTATTTATGTGTAAATCAATTGTATGAGTTTAATTTTCGTTCTATGGATGTGATTCACTCTGCGTTTTTCCCTCATTTTAGAGCACAAATGAACACTGTGCCAGGTTTAATGACGCGATTTAAATTCACTCCAGATATTACCACTAAAGATATGAGAGTAAAAATGAAGAATGAAAACTTTAATTTTATTCTTATGTGTAATAAAATTTGTGGTGGAGCACATTACAAAATGAAAATGACGGTAGTTGTATTGTCAAAGGCAGAATATTCGGCTTGGGAGAAAAGAAAAATGAAAGAAACTTTCAAGGATAAATACTTCCCTGCTGCGGCACCTGCAAAAGCGCCAAATCCATCGCCTTCAGATACTACAAAAGTAGATACAAGCGCTGTTTTAACAGAGAAAAAAGATACATTAAAGAAAGTTTAATATAATTAAAAATTTCACTATGGCTTCATTAGCACACGGAGAGGATACGCACGCACACGGACATCATGACCACGGTCACCATGATCATGATCATCACGAAGAAGGTTTTGTATCAAAATACATTTTCAGTCATGACCATAAAATGATTGGTAAGCAGTTTTTAATAACTGCGGTGTTTATGGGTATAATAGCGATGTTACTGTCTATTTTATTTAGAATACAATTGGCTTGGCCTGGAGAGAGCTCAGAAACACTTTCTTTCTTTTTAGGGGAGAAATGGGCACCAAATGGAGTTCTTAGCCAAGATATGTATTTGGGTCTTGTTACAATTCACGGTACAATCATGGTATTCTTTCTATTAACAGGTGGTTTATCTGGTACATTCTCGAATGTTTTAATTCCATTACAATTGGGAGCTCGTGATATGGCATCCGGATTTTTAAATATGCTATCATATTGGTTTTTTGCTATTTCATCAGTTATAATGGTAATTTCTTTGTTTGTTGAATCAGGTCCAGCAATGGCCGGTTGGACAATCTATCCTCCATTATCTGCTTTGCCTCAAGCCGTTTCAGGATCAGGTTTAGGAATGACGCTTTGGTTAATTTCCATGACAATATTCATTGCGGGTTCATTAATAGGATCACTTAACTACATTGTTACTGTAATAAATTTAAGAACTAAAGGTATGACAATGACAAGAATGCCTTTGACCATTTGGGCGTTTTTTGTAACTGCTATATTAGGTGTTTTATCTTTTCCCGTCCTTCTTTCAGCAGCGTTGTTATTAACAATGGATAGATTAGCAGGAACAAGTTTTTATTTGTCTGATATTATTGTTGGTGGTGAAATGTTGACAAATCATGGTGGTTCACCTTTGCTGTATCAACATCTTTTCTGGTTTTTGGGGCATCCTGAAGTATACATCGTACTTCTACCTGCTCTTGGCTTATCTTCAGAGATTATTTCTACTAATTCGAGAAAACCAATATTTGGCTACAGAGCAATGATAGGATCTATTTTAGCTATTGGATTCTTGTCATTTATTGTGTGGGGTCACCATATGTTTATCACAGGAATGAATCCATTCTTAGGAAGTGTATTTGTATTTACAACTTTATTGATTGCCATTCCTTCGGCAGTAAAGGTATTTAATTACTTAACCACTTTATGGCGAGGGTCATTGATATTTACACCGGGAATGTTATTTGCTGTTGCCTTAGTTTCTACATTTATCACCGGTGGTGTTACTGGAATTATCTTGGCTGATTCCGCTTTGGATATAGCTATTCATGATACCTATTTTGTTGTAGCTCACTTTCATATTGTAATGGGAATGTCAGCTGTGTTTGGAATGTTTGCGGGAGTATATCATTGGTTTCCTAAAATGTACGGAAGAATGATGAATACTCGTTTAGGTTATGCTCATTTTTGGATTACACTTGTTGGAGCTTATGGAGTATTTTTTCCAA
>JBIKQS010000102.1:0-7798 GCA_044349575.1 Crocinitomicaceae bacterium | reverse complement strand
CCACGTTTGAATCTGCATAAATTAACTCGGTTATTGTCCTCTCCAAGTTCGGGTTTACTGGCACATTCCAAAAAGCATGATGAAATGAAAGTGCGCCTCCATCCAATTCACGATCAACCGAAGGTAAATCCGTTAAGAAATGCTTTATGCAATATTGATTCAAGAGATCAACAATAGCATACTCAAAATAAGGTGGATTCGTTGCCGAATAATTATTCTCGAGTTTACTTTTTACGTTTGGCAGAGTTCGAATAATCAATGCTTCTATATTTTCTTTACCCGACAATGCTTTTTTTACCTGATCAAAAGTTATTACATGGTCAGTAGTATTGTATTCTTCATTTCGAATCAATTCTGGTTCTATTGAAATCAATAACGCTTTGTAGAAATAAACTTTTAAAACCGAATTTACAGAATACACTTTGGGAGTAATATGACCACAAGATTCTGTGTGAGTTCCATGTCCATGGGGATTAAAAAAAATGTTTCGAAAATTAACACTTCCCCCCTCCTCTATCGATCCTAAAAACTCGTTACTTCTAACAGGTAATATTTCCGGTTTATTTAGGTACCAAGCTCTTACCGAATTTTCGGCGGATGAAATAGGAATAGATAGATCTATTGGCTCATTTGTATCAATGAAAGAATTGGCTGATAATGAAAGTTTCATGGAAACGAAAATAAGGAAACTTTGTGGAATAAGTTACAAACAAAAGAAGAACTTTGTGTTTTATACTTTAACTTTGCTTTATGAGTGTAATTGATCAAATTATGTCACCTGTTCAATCAGAAATGATTGAGTTTGAAACCAAATTCAGGGAAAGTATGCACTCTGATGTAGCCATGCTTGATAAAGTTACCCACTACATTATAAAAAGAAAAGGGAAACAAGTACGACCTCTTTTCGTTTTTTTGACAGCAAAAATGTTGGGTGAAATTACAGTAAAAACATATGATGCCGCTATATTGGTTGAATTACTTCACACAGCAACGTTAGTTCACGATGATGTTGTTGATGATGCAAATGAGCGTAGAGGATACTTTTCAATTAATGCCCTTTGGAAAAATAAAGTTGCCGTTTTAGTTGGGGATTACATGCTTTCAAAAATTCTTCTGCTGTCTATCGATAAAAGTAATACTGATTTATTAGAAATTGTTGCTCGATCAGTGAAGGAAATGAGTGAGGGCGAATTACTCCAGATTGAGAAAGCACGTCTTTTAGACATTACTGAAGAAATTTATTACGAAGTTATTCGAAAAAAAACAGCCTCTTTGATAGCTACTTGTTGCGAAAGTGCTGCTCTTTCTACCGGAAAAGCCGAATACAAAGAAAAAATGCGACACTTTGGTGAATGTGTAGGAATCGCATTTCAAATAAAAGATGACATTTTTGATTATGGAATGCCCGGAAAAATAGGAAAACCAACTGGAATAGATATTAGAGAGCGCAAGTTAACTTTGCCTATTATATACACATTAAATAACTCAAATCCAGAAGTTCGTAAAGAACTGATCAATATCATTAAAAACGAAAATGAAAATAGTAAATCAGTTCAACGGGCAGTTTCACTTGTTAAGGAAAATGGTGGTATTGACTACAGTCACGCTCAAATGTTGTCTTATGCAAATAAAGCACTAGAAATAATTAAAGATTTTCCAGAAAACGACGCGAAAAAGTCACTAGAATTACTTGTTGATTATACAATGAACCGTGAAAATTAATTTATGAATAAATCACTTTTACTCATTCTTCTTATTACCATTCTTTATGCATGTGGCGTTGATGAAACAAAGAAGAACACGAATCCATTAATTGAAATGAAAGATGGAGTTGAAACCATTTGGTACCCGGGCAAAACACAAGTTAAATACCGACGTGAATACGACTCTCAAAAAAGACGCCATGGAAAGTGGGTTTTATACAATCCTCAAGGCAAAGTAATGTCAAGTTCATTTTATGAAAACGGCAAAAAAACCGGTGTATGGATGGTTAATCACACCAATGGTCAACTCTATTATACGGGTGAATATAAAAATGACAAGAAGATTGGAATATGGGTATTTTATTCCTTGACGGGAGATAAATTGATGGAAAACACGTATGATGAAAATGGAAAATTGGTGAATTACCAAAAATTTAATTCTGAAAAATCTGATTCCACATATTCCAATAAAAAGCAGGAAACTGACGTTAAAAAGAAATAACCTTTACAGGTGAGCAAGATACCTCCTCATATAATTGATGAAATAATGCAAGCATCTCGTATTGAAGATGTTATCGGTGGATTTGTTCATTTAAAACGTGCTGGATCAAGCTTAAAGGGGTTGAGTCCTTTCACGGATGAAAAAACACCCTCGTTTGTAGTTTCACCTGCAAAACAAATTTTCAAGTGTTTTTCTACGGGTAAAGGAGGAACATCAGTCTCATTTTTAATGGAAAAAGAGCATTTCTCTTATCCGGAAGCTTTAAAATGGCTCGCAAATAAATACAACATTGCAATTCCAGAAGAAAGAGAATCTACAGCAGAAGAATTAGCCATCCTCAACGAACGAGACAGTTTATACATTATCAATGATTTCGCTAGGTCATACTTTGTTGAACAAATGCATGAATCAAACGAAGGTAAAGCCATTGGACTGTCTTACTTTGAAGAACGTGGATTTAGAAAGGACATTATTGAAAAATTCCAATTAGGATATTGTTTAAACAAAGGTGATGATTTCACCAAAGCAGCTCAAGAAAAAGGATACAAACTAGAATATCTCGAAAAAGTAGGACTAGTAAAATCAAAAGATGATCGTCATTTTGACTTCTTTCGAGGACGAGTTATGTTTCCTATTCACAGCATAAGTGGTAGAGTCTTGGGTTTTGGTGGAAGAACGCTCATTACAGATAAAAAAATAGCAAAGTACTTTAATTCACCTGAAAGTATAATTTACAATAAAAGCGAAATACTTTACGGTTTATATTTTGCAAAAGGTGATATTATCAAATACGACAATTGCTTTTTGTGCGAAGGATACACAGATGTTATTTCACTCCATCAAGCCGGACTTGTTAATGTGGTTGCCTCCTCAGGAACTTCATTGACAAAAGACCAAATAAAATTAATACGTAGGTATACTCAAAACATCACCATTCTTTATGATGGAGATTCAGCCGGAATCAAAGCATCATTCCGAGGAATAGACTTGATTTTGGAGGAAGGAATGAATGTAAAAGTAGTTCTCTTCCCAGATGGTGAAGACCCAGATTCATTTGCCAAGAAAAGTAGTACTTCGGAGCTGGACACGTACATAAAAGCACACACACAAGATTTCATTTCGTTTAAAGCTGATATTTTATTGGGAGAATCAAATGATGACCCTTTGAAAAAAGCAGAATTAATTAAGGATATTGTTCATTCTGTTTCATTAATTCCGAATTCCATTACCCGATCTGTTTACATTCAAAAAATTGCAACATTATTCGGTATTGAAGAATCCGTTGTTTCAAATGAATTATTGAGATTGAGACGCAACGTGATTTCAAAGCAACTAGATGCTCCTGATTTAATGGATTTCCCTATTGAAAAGGAAAAAATTAGCTCAAGTCAATCAATTCTCACGACCGAAAATAATCAACTTGATTACCATGAATTTGAAGTATTACGATTAATGCTTAAGTACGGTACATTTGAAATCGTTTCAAAGGTAAACGAGGAAGAGATTGCAACGAGCGTAATTGAATTTATCTGTCAAGAATTAACGAGAGATGAATTATTATTCCAAAATCGTTTGTATGACAAGATTTTTTCAATTTTTCTTGATGGATTGGCTGAAAACACACTCTACACATCCAGTTATTTCAAACGATTGGAGGATCAGGAAATTGTAGCCCTCGTCAGTGATATCGAGTCAAATGAATATGAAGTTAGCTCCATGTGGCTTTCAAAATATAAAATTGAAATACGAACAGAACTAGATCAATTGTATGAATCTGTAGTTGATGCCATATATCATTTCAAGGCTAAATTTATCGATCAAAAAATAAAAGAAATTCAAGTAGAATTAGCAAAAAATGATTCATTAAGTGATGAAGAAATGTTATTTTTACTCGCTGAACAAATGAATTATGAACGTGTAAAAAAGGTTTTCGCAGATAAATTAGGCAGAATAATAACAGAATAATGTTTTCAACAACTATTTTCAATATTGGTCCTTATCACATTTGTTTGTGGAATATAATTCTACTTTCCCTAATTTTCCTTGTTGCTGTTATCCTTAGAAGAGTAATTCACAGATTACTCAAGCGTTATCTTACGAATGCAAATATTAAAGTAGAGGGCAGAAGAGTGACTTGGCTCAAAATGTTAAGTCAAAGCGTTTACCTATTGGCATTATATATTGGAATATTGAGCTTAAAATTCAATAATCCGTACGTTACATTTTCAGATTTTCTAAATTTTAATATCCTCAAGTTTTCAAAATTTAAACTCAATTTTTACCATTGTTTATTGCTAATCTCTATATTTTTTGGTGCTAAAATTCTTACAAATGTTGTTAAACTCTACCTCGCACGAAAATTTAGAGAAAACTCTCAATACGATAGAGGATCCGAATATGTATACAATCAAATTGCAAAATATGTAATTTACGTATTTAGTGTATTAATCAGTTTTCAAGCCCTTGAAATTGACTTAACGATATTACTAACTGGTTCTGCAGCACTTTTAGTTGGATTTGGCCTTGGATTACAAGACGTGTTTAAAGATATGATTGCTGGAATTGTATTGTTATTTGAGGGAAATGTGAGGGTTGGCGATATTGTTGAAATATCAAGCAATGGAAAATCATCCGAAATTATTGCCAAAATTATTAAGATCAACGTTAGAACTACGCAAATCGAAACGAGAGAAGGAAATGTTTTAATAATTCCGAATACACGATTAACTCAAGACAATGTTGAAAATTGGAGTCATGGATCTGAATTATCAAGATTCACCATTTCTGTAAGTGTTAATTATGGCACAAATACAGAGTTAGTTACAAGATTACTCAAGCAATCGGCACTCGCCCATCCAAAAGTAAAGAAAAATCAACCTGTACTTGTTCGTCTCGCAGATTTTGGCGACAATGGATTAGATATGGAGCTCATTTTCTGGGCTGATCAGAGTTGGGATATCAATAATTACAAATCTGAAATACGTATGGAAATTGACCGCCTTTTCAGAGAATATAAAATAACAATTCCATATCCACAACGTGTTATTCATCAAGGAAATACGTCAATCTAGTTTTGTTATATGATTAAAATCGCACCGTTTAAAGCTATTCGCCCAACTCGTGATAAAGTCCATTTGGTTGCTACACGTCCCTATTATTCGTATAAAAAAAATGTATTGAAGGCAAAACTTGAGGACAATCCATATACGTTTCTTCGTATAATAAATCCTGAGTTTAATTCAGAACGAAAGACCAAAGCAAATTCATTGGAAAGGTTCGCTCATGTGCGAGACAAATATGTTGAATTTATCAAAGAAGGAATTTTAATTAAAGAAAATCAAGCCGCACTTTATATTTACCAACAAACTAAAAATGGTCATAAATTTTCGGGTGTAATTGCAGGTGCAAGCATTGATGACTATGAAAATGGTAAAATTAAAAAGCATGAAGCTACGTTGACTTCTCGAGAGGCGATGTTTGTTAATTACTTGGAAATTGTGGGTTATAATGCGGAACCTGTTTTACTTTCTCATCCTGCTCACGATAAATTAGAAGAAACACTCTTGCTTCTCATGCAGGAAAGACCAGAATATGAATTCACCACTACTGATAAAATTAAACATGAAATTTGGGTTATTACAGGAACTAATGTAACGGTAATACAAAACTATTTCAATGAAATGGATTCCTTATATATTGCTGATGGTCACCATAGATCCGCATCTTCTGCTGGATTACGAAGATTACTTTCTGAGAAAAGAAAAAATCATTTTGACAATGAAAACTTCTTCTTATCATTTATTATGGATGAGCGTAAAATGCAAATTCTAGAATTCAACCGATTAGTTAAAACGTTGAATAATTTATCTAAAGAAGAATTTTTAGGAAAGTTGGAAGAAATTGGTGTGCTCTCTACATTAGAAAGAGCACAAAAACCAACTCATGAACACCAAATAACATTTTACGTTGAATCAAATTGGTTTGCACTAGATATTGACAAAGGTTTAATTCCTACAGATGATGTTGTAAAATGCTTAGATACAGATTTATTAACAGAATTAATTCTGAAACCAATTCTTGGTATAAACGATTTAAAAACTGATGAGAATATTAGTTTTGTAAGTGGTGCAGAATCGATTGAAAATATCGTAGCTTCTGTTGATTCTACTAAAAATAAAATTGCTTTTATTCTCTACCCTATTTCGATTGAGCAAGTGAAAGCCGTTGCAGATGCCAATGGAATTATGCCCCCAAAATCAACCTGGGTAGAACCTAAGTTGCGCAGTGGTTTGACAATTTATACCATCAATGAATAGTTCATTACTAGAAAATCTTAATGAGATTTCAAAATCAATTCCTGAAAACGTAATACTTGTTGCTGTTTCAAAAACTAAGCCCATTCAAGCTATTCAATCTTTATACGAAGCTGGTCAACGCGTTTTTGGTGAAAATCGTGTACAAGAATTAGTGGAAAAACACGATGCTTTACCAAAAGACATTCATTGGCATTTAATAGGTCATTTACAGAGAAACAAAGTCAAATACATAGCGCCTTTTGTGGAAGTGATTCATTCAATCGATAGTGAAAGATTACTTGATGAAGTGAACATACAGGCGAAGAAAAACAACCGTAAAATTAAAGTTTTACTACAGTTTTACATTGCTTCAGAAGAAACGAAATTTGGGTTTGATTGGAAGGAAATTGAAGAATTATTTTCAAGAAGATCCCCTGAAATATTCGACTCTATTGAATTTTATGGTGTCATGGGAATGGCAAGTTTTTCGGATGATGAAAACTTAGTTCGAAAAGAGTTTCGTAATCTTAAATCTATTTTTGATCAATTACAATTAACTTATTTCAAAAGTAATCCTAACTTCAAGGAAATCTCCATGGGAATGAGTGGTGATTACCGAATGGCAGTAGAGGAAGGCAGTACAATGGTTAGAGTTGGTAGTTCCTTGTTTGGATCTCGTTGATTAATAAGTTTTCATTTTAACCCTCTTGCGACTCTATAATTGAATTACACCCATTAATTCTTCTTAACATTCACAGCATTCCAACCTTTAGGACCCCGAACCATTTCAAAAGTTACGCTATCGTTCTCATTTATTTCACCTGAAACAGCATTGATATGAACAAAAATATTTTCTTGCGTTTCTAAATCTTTAATAAATCCGTATCCTTTAGAAGAATTAAAGAATGCGACCTTACCAAGTCTTTTTCCATCATTTGGAATATCTTCTCTTTTTGGAATACCAATTTCAATAGAATCAGCGCTGAAAGATTTACGAACTTTTGGATCAATTGGCGTATCTGTAATATTTCCATTTTCATCAATATACGCCATCATATTTTCCAATCCTCCACCCTTAGAATTTGCTTTACGCTCTTCTTTTTTAATTAGTTTATCTTGCCGTTTTTTGAGTTTATTTTTATCTTTTTCTTTTTTATTAAATGTTTCTTGTGATCTTCCCATAGTGGATAAACTGTTTTAAAATATTAAAATACGCGAATGATAGATAGAACCTTATAAATGAGATGATAAGCAAAAAAAAAACTGACCGTTCAAAAAGTCAAAACTTCCATATATTT
>JBIKQS010000101.1:0-7800 GCA_044349575.1 Crocinitomicaceae bacterium | reverse complement strand
TGATATTAATCAGTTGATTATTAGATTGTTGCATAATTTTAACATTAAAGCAAACGATCTATTGGGTATTTACAAACGTAAAAAATTCCATATTTCAGTCGGTGATGAGCTTCCTGCGGGTATTGTTCGTTTGGCGAAAGTTTATGTTGCTAAAAAACGTAAATTGAAAGTGGGAGATAAAATGGCAGGTCGTCACGGAAATAAAGGAATTGTTGCGAATATCGTTCGTCAAGAAGATATGCCATTCCTTGAAGACGGAACACCGGTTGATATTGTATTAAATCCTCTTGGAGTACCTTCTCGTATGAACCTTGGTCAAATTTATGAGACGGTTCTTGGTTGGGCAGGAGAGAAATTAGGAGTTAAATTTGCTACGCCAATTTTCGATGGTGCCACACCTAATCAGATCAATGAATTGACTGATAAAGCAGGTATTCCTAGATCAGGTAAAACGTATTTGTATGATGGAGGTACGGGAGAGAAATTCCACCAGCCGGCAACAGTAGGGATTATCTATATGTTGAAATTATCTCACATGGTTGATGATAAAATGCATGCACGTTCAATCGGACCATACTCTCTTATTACACAGCAGCCACTTGGAGGTAAAGCTCAATTTGGTGGGCAGCGTTTTGGAGAAATGGAGGTTTGGGCAATTGAGGCATTTGGAGCGTCACATATCCTACAAGAAATTCTTACTGTGAAGTCAGATGATGTTGTAGGTCGTGCAAAAGCTTATGAAGCAATTGTTAAAGGGGATAATATTCCTGAGCCTGGAATTCCTGAATCATTCAATGTATTATTACATGAATTACGTGGATTGTGCTTAAATATTTCGTTAGATTAATCAAGTCTTAACTAAAAAAAAGTAAAAATGACTTTTAGAAAAGAAACACCTAAAAAGCAAAACAGCTTCAATAAAATAACCATTTCATTGGCTTCTCCAGAAGTGATTTTGGAGCAATCAAGTGGAGAAGTATTAAAACCGGAAACGATTAACTATAGAACGTATAAGCCTGAAAGAGACGGTTTATTCTGTGAACGTATTTTCGGACCTGTTAAGGATTATGAGTGCCATTGTGGAAAATATAAACGAATCCGATATAAAGGAATTGTTTGTGACAGATGTGGAGTGGAGGTAACTGAGAAAAAAGTTCGTCGTGAAAGAATGGGACATATTTCATTAGTTGTACCTGTAGCTCATATTTGGTATTTCCGTTCATTGCCAAATAAAATTGGTTACATGTTAGGTTTACCTACTAAAAAACTAGACCAAATAATTTATTACGAACGTTATGTAGTTATACAAGCTGGTTTAGCAAATACGTTGGATGGAATTCATTTAAAAGAAACTGACTTCTTAACTGAAGAAGAATATCTTGATATTTTAGATGCTCTTCCGAAAGAAAATCAGTACTTGGAAGATAATGATCCAAATAAGTTTATCGCGAAAATGGGTGCTGAAGCGCTACATGATTTGTTGAGAAATTTGGATTTGGAGCAATTATCTTATGACCTTCGTCACCAAGCAAATCATGAAACTTCTGTTCAAAGAAAGAACGAGGCGTTAAAGCGTTTGCAAGTGGTAGAGTCAATGAGAGATTCTCAAAAACGAATTGATAATCGTCCTGAATGGATGATTGTTAAGGTTGTTCCAGTTATTCCACCTGAATTGCGTCCATTGGTACCACTTGATGGGGGAAGATTTGCTACATCTGACTTAAACGATTTATACCGTCGTGTTATTATCAGAAATAATCGTTTGAAACGATTAATCGAAATCAAGGCACCTGAGGTAATTTTGCGTAACGAAAAAAGAATGCTTCAAGAATCTGTTGATTCACTTTTCGATAATTCAAGAAAAGCGAGTGCGGTTAAAACAGAATCAAATCGTGCGTTAAAATCTCTTTCTGATTCATTGAAAGGTAAACAAGGTCGTTTTCGTCAAAACTTGCTTGGTAAACGTGTTGACTATTCTGCTCGTTCAGTAATTGTTGTCGGTCCAGATTTGAAATTACATGAATGTGGACTTCCAAAAGATATGGCGGCTGAGCTATACAAACCTTTTATCATCCGTAAGATGATTGAACGAGGTATTGTTAAAACAGTTAAATCAGCTAAAAAAATTGTTGATAGAAAAGAGCCTGTAGTTTGGGATATTTTGGAAAACGTTTTGAAAGGACATCCTGTTCTTTTAAATAGAGCACCAACGCTTCACAGACTAGGTATTCAAGCATTTCAGCCAAAATTAATTGAAGGAAAAGCAATTCGACTTCATCCACTTGTAACTACTGCATTCAACGCTGACTTCGATGGTGATCAAATGGCGGTACATTTACCTTTGGGTAATGCTGCAATACTAGAAGCTCAAATGTTGATGCTTGCTTCTCACAATATTTTAAATCCTGCTAACGGAGCACCTATTGCTGTTCCATCGCAAGATATGGTTCTTGGTCTATATTATATTACCAAGGGTAAGAAAAGTAGTGCGGAATTACTTGTTAAAGGTGAAGGAAGTATATTCTATTCTCCGGAGGAAGTAGTGATTGCTTATAACGAGAATAAATTGGATCTGCATGCTTACATTAAAGTAAAAACGTATGATCTTAACGATAATGGTGAGCCAGAAATACAATTAATCGAAACAACTTGTGGAAGGGTTCTTTTTAATGAGAAAGTTCCTAGAGAAGTTGGTTTTATTAATGATGTAATGACCAAAAAGGCTTTGCGAGATATCATTGGTAATGTATTGAAAGTATCTGGTACATCTCGTACGGCTCAATTCCTAGATGATATCAAAGGATTAGGTTACGAAATGGCTTTTAGAGGTGGTTTGTCTTTCAATTTGGATGATGTTATTATCCCGAAAGAAAAAGATGAGTTGGTTGAAAAAGCTGATGCTGAGGTTAAAGAGGTTATGATGAACTATAACATGGGTCTCATAACTAACAATGAGAGATATAATCAAATCATTGATATTTGGACACATACAAATGCGAAGTTGACTCAAACTTTGATGGATCAGTTGAAAAGTGATCGTCAAGGATTCAACTCAATTTATATGATGTATGACTCGGGAGCTCGTGGTTCTAAAGAACAAATTCGTCAGCTTTCAGGTATGAGGGGATTAATGGCGAAACCGCAAAAATCCGGTGCTTCAGCTCAAGAAATTATTGAAAATCCGATTTTATCAAACTTTAAAGAAGGATTATCAATCTTGGAATACTTTATTTCTACACACGGTGCTCGTAAAGGTCTTGCGGATACGGCTCTTAAAACTGCTGATGCTGGTTACCTTACTCGTCGTTTGGTTGATGTTGCTCAAGATGTAGTAATTAATTCTAATGATTGTGGTACACTACGAGGAATAGTTGCCACGGCTCTTAAGAAGAATGATGAGGTAGTTGAACCTCTGTACGATAGAATATTAGGAAGAACGTCTGTACATAATGTTTATCAACCAGAATCAGATAATTTAATTGTTTCTTCAGGTGAATTAATTTCTGAGGAAGTGGCAACAGCAATTGAAGTAGCTGGAATTGAGGAAGTTGAAATTCGTTCTGTGCTGACTTGTGAGATGAGAAAAGGAGTTTGTTCTAAATGTTATGGACGAAACCTATCAAATCATCGATTAGCCCAAATGGGAGATGCTGTTGGTGTTATCGCTGCGCAATCGATCGGTGAGCCAGGAACTCAGTTGACGCTTCGTACATTCCACGTTGGGGGTACCGCTTCTAACGTTGCAGACGTTTCTGATTTAAAAGCTAAAGCGAATGGTAAATTAGAGATTGACGAGCTGCGTACAATTGAAAAGAAAAATTCTGATGGAACAGTTCGAACAATCGTTGTTGGACGTTCAGCCGAATTGAAAATCACAGACGATAAAACGGGAATTGTGGTAATGAATGCCAATATTCCTTATGGTTCTGATATCATGGTAAAGTCTGGTGATAAAATCAAGAAAGGTGATGTAATTTGTAAGTGGGATCCATATAACGCATTGATTATTTCTGAAGTAAAAGGGAAAGTTGTTTTTGATAGTATTGTTGAAGGGGTGACATTTAGAGAGGAAGTCGATGAGCAAACTGGATTTACTGAAAAAGTTATTATCGAAACCCGGGATAAAAAAAGAAGTCCAAGTATTCATATTATTGATCCAAAATCTAAAGAAATATTACGTGAATATTCTCTTCCAGTAGATGCACATATTTCAATTGAAGAAGGAGCAGTAATTGAAGCAGGTGAGATTTTGGTTAAAATACCAAGATTAGCTGGGAAAACGGGAGATATCACAGGAGGTTTACCACGTGTTACTGAATTATTTGAAGCAAGAAACCCTTCTAATCCAGCTGTTGTTGCTGAGATTGATGGAACTGCTCAATTTGGAAAAATTAAACGTGGAAATCGTGAAATTTCAATTATTTCTAGAACCGGTGAAGAGAAAAAGTACATGGTTCCGCTTTCTAAGCATATTTTAGTTCAAGAAAGTGATTATGTACGTGCTGGATCGCCTTTATCAGATGGTGCAATTACACCAATTGATATTCTAAATATTGAAGGACCTACAAAAGTTCAAGAATATATCGTAAATGAAATCCAAGAAGTTTACCGTTTACAAGGTGTGAAAATCAATGATAAACATTTTGAGGTAATTGTTCGTCAAATGATGTTAAAAAATGAGATATTAGAATCAGGTGATACTCGTTTCTTAGAAGGTCAATCAGTTCATAAAGCTGATATCATGGAAGCAAATGACGAATTATTCGGAATGATGGTGGTTGTAGATGCAGGAGATTCTCAAAATCTACGCGCTGGTCAAATCGTTTCTTCTCGTAAGCTTAGAGATGAAAATTCTCAATTGAAGCGTGCGGACAAGAAAATGGTGGAAGCTCGTGAGGCAACACCAGCAACTTCTAGACCTCTATTACAAGGTATTACTAGAGCATCTCTTCAAACGCAATCATTTATTTCTGCAGCTTCTTTCCAAGAAACAACGAAAGTATTAAATGAAGCGGCAATTTCAGGAAAAGAAGATTGGTTATTAGGTCTGAAAGAAAACGTAATTGTAGGTCATTTAATTCCTGCAGGCACTGGTGTTCGTTCATTCCAGAAACAAATAGTCGGTTCAAATGAAGAACTTGAGAAATTGAAGGAAGAAGCCTAATTTATAACACTATTTTGAAAGCTGGCTTGAATTAGCCAGCTTTTTTTGTTTAAATGATTGGTGATTTCAATTTATGTAGAATGATAAATCAGCGTAACAAGTTCGGTAGAATTGAAAGAAAAAACTAACTTTGTATACTAATATGGGACGGCAAGTTCAAATACACGATAAACACTTTTCCTTATTTATTCCAGAGGATTTTATTTTGAATGAAGTTGAATCTCTTGCGAAAAGAATTGAAGAAGATTATCAAGGAAAAGACCCCTTGTTTCTGGTTGTTCTAAACGGGGCTTTTATGTTTGCCTCCGACTTATTGAAGTTTTTTGAGGGTACGTGTGATATTACATTCACCAAGTTAAGTTCATACAAGGGACTTTCTTCAAGTGGTAGTGTAGATAAGCAAATGGAAATCCTAATTGATATAAGAGATAGGGACGTAATTATTATTGAAGATATTGTTGATACTGGTTTGACAATCGATTCACTCATAGAAAATTTGAAGACGTTAAATCCAGCTTCAATTGAGATTTGTTCATTGTTATTTAAACCTGAAGCCTTTAAAGGAAGTAGGCCTCCAAAATATCAAGGGTTTGTAATAGCCAATAAATTTGTTGTAGGATACGGTTTAGATTACAATGAAAGAGGAAGAAATTTAAAGGATTTATACCAATTAAAAGAAGAGTAATATGTTAAATATTGTGTTATTTGGTCCTCCCGGAGCAGGGAAAGGAACTCAGTCAGAAAGATTAATTGAAAAGTATGGATTAACTCATTTATCTACGGGTGATATTTTTAGAGCCAATATAAAAGGTGAAACAGAACTTGGATTATTAGCTAAAAGCTATATGGATCAAGGTCATTTAGTTCCAGATTCCGTTACTATTGATATGCTGAGAGCAGAGGTACTCAAAGCAAATTCTTCCAAAGGGTATATTTTTGATGGATTTCCTCGTACAACAGCTCAGGCAGAAGCACTTGATGAATTTTTACATTCTATAAATACATCAATTACTGTGATGCTTGCACTTGACGTTGAGGAAAGTGAGTTGAAAAATCGTCTTTTAAAGAGGGCTGAAGTTAGTGGAAGAGCAGATGATGCAGATCCAACTATAATTGAAAATCGAATTGCCGTTTATAATAGAGAAACTGCTCCTGTGAAGAATTATTATAATGGCCAAGATAAACTAATTTCCATTCCTGGTATTGGAACCATTGATGAGATTACCGAGCGTCTTTTTACGGTTGTTGATTCAATAAATGCTTAAAATTAATGGCATCAGATAATTTTGTTGATTACGTAAAAATACATTGTACTTCCGGAAATGGTGGAGGGGGTTCAACACATTTTCGAAGAGAAAAATACATTCCAAAAGGAGGGCCTGATGGTGGAGATGGCGGTCGAGGTGGCCATGTTCTAGTTCGTGGAAATTCACAATTATGGACGCTTCTGCATTTGAAATATAAAAAACACATCAAAGCAGGTCATGGAGCACATGGCGCGGGAAATTTAAAGACAGGTTCTCAAGGATCAGATGAAATCATAGAGGTTCCATTGGGAACAGTTGCAAAAGACGCAGAAACGGGTGAAATATTATTTGAGATTACTGAAAATGGTGAAACTCAAGTTATTCAGCCGGGCGGTCGTGGTGGACTCGGTAATAATAATTTTAAATCCGCAACTAATCAAACACCTAGATTTGCGCAGCCAGGAGAAGAAGGAGGAGAGGGATGGAAAATATTGGAATTAAAAGTATTGGCAGATGTAGGATTAGTTGGTTTTCCAAATGCAGGTAAAAGTACCTTGTTATCAGTTATTTCAGCGGCAAAACCTGAAATTGCAGATTATCCATTTACCACGCTTAGACCTAATTTAGGTATGGTTAATTACCGTGATGTTCGATCATTTGTAGTGGCTGATATTCCCGGAATAATCGAAGGAGCTCATGCAGGTAAAGGATTGGGACTTCGGTTTTTACGACACATAGAGCGTAATTCACTCTTGTTATTTGTAATACCTGCAGATAGTGCGGATGTAAAAAAGGAATACAATGTACTTTTAAAGGAACTGAAACTTTATAACCCAGAATTATTGCATAAAGAACGATTATTAGCAATTTCAAAATCAGATATGCTGGATGATGAGTTAAAGTCAGAAATCGCTAAAAGTTTACCGAAAATACCGTATGTTTTTATTTCATCTGTTGCACAGCATGGGTTAATTGAGTTAAAAGATTTGATTTGGAAGCATTTAAGCTATGATTGATTGGCTGGAGCAAATAGATCGACAGGTGGTTCTATCTGTCAATGGTTTGCATACACCGTTCCTAGACCAAGTGATGTGGTTAATTTCCAGTAGGTTAATTTGGGTTCCATTTTATATTTTCCTTCTCGTTTTAGTTTATCGCTCTAAAAAAACAGTTCCGACCATACTTTTTTTAGTGAGTATTTTGTTGTTGGTCGTCGTTTCTGATTATTTATCGGTGCATGCCTTTAAAGAGGTTTTTCAGCGCTACAGGCCTTCTCATAATTTAATGTTGATTGACAAATTACATTTCTATAAACTTTCAGATGGTCAATATTATAAGGGGGGACAGTACGGATTTATTTCTTCTCACGCAGCTAATTTCGCCACAATA